>CAZASA010000025.1:0-28596 GCA_964487685.1 uncultured Planctomycetales bacterium | reverse complement strand
CATGGCAATGCGGGCCAGGTCTTTCTTGGCAGTGGTTTTTCCGCCGGCTGCAAATTTAGCTACGGCAGAACGCGGGGTTGATTTGGACATCTGCCCGCCGGTATTGGAATATACTTCCGTGTCCAGGACCAAAATATTAACATTGCGTCCTGTAGAGATCACATGGTCAATGCCTCCAAAACCGATATCATAGGCCCAGCCGTCACCGCCGATGATCCATACGCTTTTCTTGACGAGCATATCAGCAATATTCAATAAGAGCTTGGCCTCAACGCCTGTTTGGCCTTGCAATTTCTTCTTTAACTGATCTACCCTTTGGCGTTGCTGGAATATTTCCGCCTCATCATGC
Source organism: uncultured Planctomycetales bacterium (assembly GCA_964487685.1). Lineage (GTDB taxonomy): Bacteria > Omnitrophota > Gorgyraeia > Zapsychrales > Fredricksoniimonadaceae > JABDGZ01. Next base: position 28,247 of record CAZASA010000025.1, on the reverse strand, counting down.
TGTTGGGCATTGATAATGTCCTGGGCCAATGGATTTCCGATCATGTCTTCTAATTTCTTGACCAACTCACAAGCAAATTCCTTTTGTTTATCAATGGACAAGCGATAACCTAAACCAAACTCAGCATTGTCCTCAAACAAGGAATTGCTCCAGGTGGGGCCGCGGTTTTCACTGTTCTTGGTATACGGGGTCGTTGGTAAATTCCCGCCATAGATCGATGAGCATCCGGTGGCATTGGCGATCACCATACGGTCGCCAAACAACTGGGTGGCTAATTTGATATACGGAGTTTCTCCGCATCCGGCACAAGCACCGGAAAATTCAAACAATGGCTGATACGCTTGCGAAGAACGCACGGTTGAAGCCTTCACCAGACTACGGTCAAGCTCAGGAATAGTCAGGAAGTATTCCCAATTTTCCTTTTCACTCTCCCGGATAGGCGGCTGGGGCTTCATATTGATCGCTTTGTATTTGGTCTCCATTTTATTTTTAACAGGACATATATCAACACAGATGCCGCAGCCCGTGCAATCTTCCGGGGCCACTTGGATCGTGTATTTCAATCCTTGCCATTCCTTGTCCTTGGCCTCCATCGATTTGAAGCTCGAGGGCGCATGCTCCAAGAATTTCGCGTCATAAGCTTTGATGCGGATGACCGCATGCGGACAGACCATGGAACATTTGCCGCATTGGATACAGATATCCTTGTCCCACACCGGGATTTCCTGGGCAATGTTGCGTTTTTCCCATTGGGTCGTGCCGACAGGATAGGTCCCGTCGCAAGGAAGGGCGCTGACAGGCAGAAGGTCCCCGCGGCCGGCGATCATCTCTGCAGTGACATTTTGCACAAAGGCTGGGGCCTTGGCTGAGATCGTGGTGGCAAATTCCAGCTCACCGGTGATCTCTTCTGGCACCTTCACCTCAATCAGGTGTGAAAGCGTTTGGTCCACTGCCTCATAATTCATCCGTAAGACCTCCGCCCCTTTTTTACTATAACTTTTCTTGGTATGTTCTTTAATGGCATCAATGGCTTCTTGCTGAGGCAAGATACCGGAAATGGCAAAGAAGCAAGTTTGCATGATCGTATTGATGCGCATGCCTAAGCCCACCTTTTTAGACACTGAATAGGCATCAATGATAAAGAATTTGATCTTCTTGTCCTTGATCGTCTGGGCAGTTTTCTTCGGGATATGGGACCAAATTTCTTCAGGACCATAAACCGTATTTAACAGGAAAACCCCGCCTTCATCGATCTTGGCGAGCATATCGTACAATTCCAGGAAATGGAATTGATGGCAGGCGACAAAACTGGCCTGGGTCACCAAAAACGTTGAATGGATCGGGTTGGGACCAAAACGCAAATGCGACACCGTTCCTGAACCTGATTTCTTAGAATCATAGACAAAATACCCTTGCGCATAAAGATCTGTATTCTCCCCGATGATCTTGATAGTGTTCTTGTTAGCACTGACTGTACCGTCCGCGCCCAGGCCGTAAAAGATCGCCCTGACCCCTTTGGGGTTTTCAATAATAAAGTTCTCATCCACCTCAAGGCTGGTATGCGTCAGGTCATCATTGATGCCGACGGTAAAATGGTTCTTTGGATTCGGCTTGGACATTTCATCAAAGCAGGCTTTGACCATGGCCGGAGTAAACTCCTTAGACGAGATTCCATAACGTCCGCCGATGATCTTGGGCAATGGCGAAAACATCCCTGAACCATGGGTCTCAACAATAGCATTGACCACATCCAAATACAGAGGCTCACCGCCGCTGCCTGGTTCCTTGGTACGGTCCAGGACACAGATCGACTTGACAGTAGTGGGCAAAGATTTAAAGAAGAGCTCATTATCAAACGGCCTGTAAAGTCTGACTTTTACTATACCTACTTTTTGATTCTGACTTATCAAACGATCAACGGTATCTTGGCTCGTCTCAGCGGCAGAACCCATCAAGACGATCACCCGTTCAGCCTTAGGATGGCCGTAATAATCATACAAGTGGTATTGCCGTCCGGTTAACGCTGCAAATTTATCCATCGCTTTCTGCACAATGCCTGGGCAGGCATTATAAAAAGGATTTACTGTCTCACGGGATTGAAAATAAACGTCCGGATTCTGGGCAGTGCCGCGGATGATCGGATTATCCGGTGACATTCTTCTTGACCGATAGGCCGAGACTAAATCTTCGTCAATCATGCTGCGAATATCTTCAAAGGTCAACTGCTCAATTTTGGCCACTTCATGGGAGGTACGGAAGCCATCAAAGAAATGGACAAAGGGAATACGCGATTCCAGGGTTGCCGCGTGGGCGATCAGGGCGAAATCCATGACTTCCTGGACAGAAGATGAACAAAGCATGGCAAAACCGGTCATACGGGCAGACATCACATCAGAATGATCGCCAAAGATCGACAACCCTTGGGTGGCGATGGCACGGGCAGCAATATGAAAAACAGTGGGTGAAAGTTCACCGGCGATCTTGTACATATTGGGGAGCATCAACAGCAAGCCTTGTGAACACGTAAAGGTGGTTGTCAAAGCGCCTGTTTGGATAGCGCCATGAATAGCCCCGGCAACACCTGCCTCGCTTTGCATTTCCTGGACCGAGGGAATAGTGTCCCATATATTCTTCTTGTTCATCGATGACCATTCATCGATCCATTCACCCATGGGTGAAGAAGGAGTTATCGGATAAATGGCCACTACTTCGCTCAAGGCAAATGCCACATAAGCAGCCGCCTCATTACCATCAATGGTTACCTTCTTACGCGTATTCATAATTCCTGCCTTTCAATAACTATTATTCATATACTCCAAAAGCAAATGCGTACCTATTTGCTCTTAAGTATGCCTTTTGTTTGAATTATATGATATGAGGAAAAACGCTGATAATAGTAGTAGAACTACGTAGTTTACCGCCTATTAATAGCTATGTTCATTTAATTTTACCTTACCTCTAAAAATCCAATAAATACTGATTGTATACGCCAGAACGATCGGCATTCCTATCATGGCAATGACCAGCATGGTCTCAAGGGTCTTGACCGATGAAGAGGCATTATAGATCGTTAAGCTATATTGTGGACTAGGATTGGAAAGGACCATATTGGGAAATATGCCTAAACCAAAAAGGAACATGAATATGACGATGGCCCCGCTGGAAGAAAAGAACGCAAAAAAATCCCAGCCTTTGGCAATACAGCGCGGGACATTGGCAATGGCAAAAAGCTGGACCATCGGGACTAAAAAAAGGACTGGGAAATCTTTTAAACGATCAACCATGTGGGGCACGTAAAGCATGGTGGCCATGGTCAAAGTCACATAACAGATCACAAAGAAAATAATGCAATTTTTGACCCAGGAACGTATCTTGTTATGGAAACTTCCTTCGGTTTTCATGGCCAAATAGATCGACCCATGCATCATGCAAACAGCAACAACGGTGATCCCTGTCATTAACGCATACGGATGCAAAAGCCCCCAAAAACTGCCCTGGTACTCTTTATCCGCGCCCAACGGAATCCCCCAGATCAGGTTCCCTACGACGACCCCTAATAAAAACGCGCACAAGATGCTGGCCACACAAAATGAAATGTCCCAGGTCTTGCGCCACCACGCGAATGGTTGTTTGGAACGGAACTCAATGGCCACAGCCCGGAAGATCAAGGAAAATATCAACAGGAAAACGGCTAAATAAAAACCTGAAGCCAGGGTCGCGTAGACGTCGGGAAACGCGGCAAACAAGGCGCCGCCTCCGGTCACCAGCCAAACTTCATTCCCGTCCCAGACAGGGCCGATGGAATTGATCATGAGCCGCCGCTCGTTATCTCCCTTGGCAAATAAATGTAAAGCGCCGACCCCCAGATCAAAGCCATCGAGCAAGGCATAGCCTGTCAACAGGGCTCCGACTAAAATAAACCAAATTAAATTAAGGTCCATATTTTCCTTTTAATCCGCTCGATGCATCTGCTTATCCTGGTCCATTTCATCCGGCCCAAGTTTGATCTTGGTATCGAACAGATAAATATACAAGACGAACAATAACAAATAAATGAAGGTGAACATGATCAGGGAAGTCAGGACCATATTGGCCTTGACGGCCTTGGACAATCCCTCGCTGGTACGCAATAACCCATAAACGATCCATGGCTGGCGTCCAATCTCTGCTGTCATCCATCCTAATTGATTAGCTATTTGCGGCAATATGACCGAAGGAACTAATATTTTCAAAAGCCAGGTGGCCTTAAATAATTTCCCCCTCCAAAGATAGACAAGGCACGTGATCGTTAATATAAAAAGAAGGACACCGATCGTGATCATGAAATGATAACTTTGAAAAACTATGTTGATCGGCGGAAGCTCTTCTTTCTTAAATGATTTGATCCCGGCCATAGGCGCATTAGCATCTCCTTGGGCCAAGAAACTAAGCAGTCCAGGAATTTTCAGGCCATAGACTTTTTGTTCTTTCTCATTTACATACCCAAAAAGGTACATCCCTGCCGGTTCATTGGCCGGATAATGGCCTTCCATGGCCACCAATTTGGTTGGCTGATATTTGGCCACTGTTTCAGCGCCGATACGGCCGGTGATCATCTGCCCTATGGCCGCAACCAAGGCCACGATCAAGGCCACGCGCATGGATATCTTGGCAAATTCAATATGACGTTTGTTCAATAAATAATAAGCGCTGACACTCAAGACAAAAAAGGCCCCCGTAAGCCAGGCGGCCACGATCACATGGGCCAATCGTTCCATGGATGACGGATTAAAGACCATGGCCCAAAAATCAGTGATCTCGGCACGTGCCGTCATCCCGTGGCCTACGATATGAAAACCAGCCGGGGTCTGCATCCAGGAACCGGCGACGATGATCCAGATCGCGGAAAAATGAGCACCGAGACATACTAAAAGTGCCGATACCCAATGCACCCGGGCAGAGACCTTGTCCCAGCCAAATAAGAGGATGGCCAAAAACCCTGACTCTAAAAAGAAAGCAAAGATCCCTTCTGCCGCCAGGGCAGAACCAAAGACATCCCCTACATATCGGGAATAGGTGGACCAATTAGTGCCGAACTCAAACTCCATGACAATTCCCGTGGCCACCCCGATCGCAAAGTTAAGCCCGAACATCTTGACCCAAAATTTGGTCATCTTGTGATACAGGGGTTTCTTGGTGACCATGTACATGCTTTCCATGATCACAATGATAAGTCCCAGACCAATGGACATTGGCGGATAAATATAGTGGAACATGATGGTCAGGGCGAATTGGAGACGGGAGAGAATTAATAAGTCCATATATACTTTCTATATAGAAGATATACGAATAACTTTATACTAAAGTAAGATACTTTCTATTTTTTGTATATACGCAAAAATACGTAGCAATGGCTTTTGTTGGCCTTTGCTTCCTGATCATTGGGATTGATTTTGATCGCATGGTCAAACTCTACCATGGCCTTGAGGTAATCACCCCTCATGGCATAAATAATCCCCCGATTGTTATAGGCATCCGCATAATCAGGGTCAATTTCAATGGTTTTATTAAAGTCAGCCATCGCCTCGTCGAAAAGTTTTTCCTGGGCATAGCAAAGGCCAAGATTATAGTAAGCGTCCGCGTTATCAGGGTTTAATTCAATTGCTTTTTTATAATCAGCGATGGCCTGGGCCGTATTGCCTTCTTTAGCCAACCCAAGGCCGCGATTATAATAGGCCTTAACATTATGCGGGTCTATTTCAATGGCCTTGGTAAGGTCTGATACTGCCTGATCAAGATCACCCTGGTGGATATAAAAAATACCCCTGTTGTTATAGGCGTCCGCATAATTGGGATTGATGGCAATGGCCCTATTATAATCCGCGATCGCTTGTGAATAGTTGCCTTGTTGGGAATAGGTCAATCCGCGGTCTAAATACGCGTCGGCCAGGCCAGGATCAAGCTCAATGGCCTTGTCATAATCTGATAAGGCTTGGGTGAAATTACCTTGATTAAAATACGCAAAGCCCCTGTCGGTGACAGCCCTGGCTTTATGCGGCGATTTCTTGACCGCGTCATCCCATAAACTAAGCTCATCCTTCCAGACCTTGTTCCTTTGATAGGTCAAAATTGAATTAACGGCGATGATCATCATTAAAATAATTGCCATTATCTTAATGTTCTTTTCGCCTAATAAATAATAAGTTCCACTGACTAAGAACAGACTATACCCCACCATTGGAAGATAAAGCCTGTGTTCAAAGATCAGGTTCTTGAGCGGGAATATACTGGATTCCACACAAAGAGTAAGAAAAAACCAAAGAATAGAAAATGAAAGTAATCTGTATTTTGCAAACAAACGTTTAGCCCCATAGAGCACTCCTGCCAGGAATAAAAAACTGGCCAAGACAGGCCATTCAAATAAAGATTTTGATAGTTGAAAATCGTGGTCAATATTTTGGTTAACCGGCAGGACCAATAACCTGATATAGGTCACGATCACCCTGAATTGGGTCAAAAGATACTGCCACGGGGAGATGCCGCCGGTTTCGTGGACAAACCGTTGGATCGCCTGGAATTGCTGGGCCTTGGTAAACAAAATTGTTAAAGGAATTATGAATATGGTCAACAGGAAAGGGAAAAGATATCTCCCCTCAATATTTTTCCTGTACCTAAAAAAACAAAACTCATATAGCAAGACCATCAACGGCAAGGTCACGGTGTTCTCCTTGGTGAACATGGCCAAGATAGCAAAAATAAATGAACATACATAAAAAGTACTCTGCTCGTTAAGGATTCCCGCTTTCGCGGGAATGACATAGGAGAGTTGCCTAGATCTAATATAAAAACATAAGGATGCCAAATAAAACATGGCGGCCATTGACGCTGCCCTCTGCCAAATATAAGTCACAGCCTCGGTCTGCAGCGGATGGCTGACAAATACCAGGGCGGCCAATCCAGCGACAAGCTCGGCATGAGGGGTTATCTTATCTTTTTTCATGGCAGGGGTCGCAAGGGTCAACAGGCATAACCACCAAACCAACAAAGCTGAAATTAAATGAATAGCCAGATTAAAAACATGATAACCAAATACATCCAGCCCATTGAAATGATAATTTAAAGCAAGGGTTAGGAAGGTTAAAAAACGGCAAGGGTAAAATCGCCAATAATGCAGTAAATGATGGAAGCGGGTTATGACAAAATTATTGGTTATATAAACCTGGTCATCAAAATGAAATGAGCAATGGAAAGTATCGGAGTAAACAACAGCCCCTAAAAAAATGATCGCGATCCATGCAAAAGGCTTTGCCCAATTTTTCACGTGGGTCCCTAAATTGTATTTTTTGTTTTCCGCCAATTCACTGAAGGATTCAGAAGCTTCTTGTTGATCCTGCCGGAGAATTCCAGGGCTTTTTTCATGATCGATACAAGCACGGTGTCCTCTAAAAGGTGCGGTTGAAGGCCCAACTTTATCAATGACGTGTTCACGGCATTGTAATAATGCTTTTCTGATTCCACCCTGGGATTGTTCAAATGATTGATCTTCACATCCAACCCTAATTTCTTCACGCAACGCCCGACGATCAGGGCCAGTTGGCTTACGGAGAACGTTTCAACGAACTGATTAAAGACCCGGTATTCACCCCGAAGGGCCGGGTTCATGACGGCGATCTCAATGCAATTCATCGTATCCTGAATATTGATATACCCTCTGGTTTGTCCTCCCCGCCCATAAACGGTCAGCGGGAAACCTATCACCGCCTGGGCACAAAAACGGTTTAGAACAGTGCCATAGATCTGATCATAGTCGAACCTGGTGGCAAGCCTGGGATCTAATTTGGACTCTTGTGTCTCAACCCCGTAAACCACCCCCTGATTCAGGTCAGTGGCCCTTAAGTCCCAGGTCTTGCAGGCGAACATGATATTATGACTGTCGTGGACCTTACTTAAATGATAAAAACTGCTGGGCTGCTTGGGGTATGGTAGCCTGTCCTTGCGGCCCTTATGCGTGATCTCAATAAAACCCTCTTCAATATCGATATTGGGCGTTCCATATTCACCCATGGTCCCTAATTTCACCAAATGGCATTGGGGACAAAAATCCTTGATGGCATAAAGCACATTGAGCGTACCGATGACATTATTGTCCATCGTAAAGACCGCGTGTTCCCGGTCGATCATGGAATAAGGTGCTGTGCGCTGTTCGGCAAAATGCACGATGCTATCAGGCTTAAACTCCTTCATCGCCTTTGATAAGAACGGATAATCCCTGGTATCACCGACAAGGAACTTGATCTTCTTGCCGGTTATCTGTTCCCATGCCTTTACCCTGCTTTTTAAGGTACGTAGGGGCATCAAACTGTCAAATTTATTCTTCCGGTCAAATTGCCTTCTCATCAGGCTGTCGATGATCAGGACATCATGCCCCTTATTTGAAAAATGCAGGGCCTGAGGCCAGCCCAAATAACCATCTCCACCGAGGACCATGATCTTCATCGATTAATCCATTCCTGATTCTGTTTTAAGAGACCTAAATTATGGTACGCATCCCTGTCTTTAGGGTTTAATTTAATGGCCCTACTGTAATCACTAAAAGCCTGATCGAAATTCCCTAATTTCGAATAGGCCAGCCCGCGATTATTATAGGGATCGGCCTGGCGAGGGTTTATCTTGATGGCTTTGGTAAAATCATCGATCGCCAGATCAAATCTGCCTTCTTTAAAATAAGCATTGCCTTGATTGTAATAGGCGTCCGCATTCTTAGGGTCAATTTTAATACAGCTATTATAATCAGCGATAGCCGCATTAAATTGGCGCATAATTTCATTGGCAAGCCCACGATCGTAAAAAACATCACTGGCATCAGGATCCAGTTCGATGGCCCTGTTATAATCAAGCACCGCCTTTGCAAAATTCGCTTCATTATATCTGGCAAGACCACGATTAATATACGGCCTCGCTTTATGGGGAGACTTATGCACAGTATCATCCCATAAAGTAAACTCATTTTTCCAGGTTTTGTTCCTTTCAAAGGTCAAGACGGCGTTGCAGGCGATGATCATCGACAGGACTATGGCCATGGACCTGAAATTATCCTTACCCCACCAATAATAGGCGCCGCTAACCAGAAATAAACTGTAGCCCACCATCGGCAAATAAAGCCTGTGTTCAACAATAACATCCCGGATCGGCCAAAAGCTTGATTCAGGCAATAAGGCCAAAAAGAACCAGAGGATCGAAAATGATATCAGGGTGTATTTTGAGTATAGTTTTTTCGCTGCTATGAGGATAGCCCCCAAGAACAGGAAGCTCATTAACGTCGAGAATCCAAAGATAGTTTTAGCGGCAGGATAATCATAATCAATATTCTGGCCAAGGGGCAAAATGACCAACCTTAAATAGGTGACTATCACCCTAAACTGGACCATCAAATATTGTACTGACGATAATTCTGACGGTTTTTCTGTCGCGCGCCTTAACTCTTGAAAATTAACTGAATGGGTCAATACCATGGTCAAAAGAAGGGCCCCTAAGATGAACCAATAAGGCCCAAGGCTTTTGGATTTCAAGCGGTCATTGGAGGGGAAAAAACTATATTCATAAAGCAAGACCATCAACGGCAAACTTATGGCCATTTCTTTGCAGAACATGGCAAAAACAGCACAGATCAAAGAACCGATATAATATTTAGATGCTGACTTTTCATGCTGTAAGAGCCTTGATTTAATATAAAGGCATAAAGATGCCACGTAAAACATGGTTGCCATGGAAGCGGCCCGCTGGATAATATAGGTCACCGCTTGGGTCTGGAGCGGATGCGTCAAAAAAATTAACCCGGCAAATAAAGCGACCCAGTCCCCATGATCGGCGATCTTATTACCCTTCATGGCGGGGGTCAAAAGGGTCAATCGCACCAGCCACCAAACCAAAAGTGATGTAATCAAATGGACCAGAAAATTCACCAGGTGATAGCCGTAAACATTGACCCCATAAAAATGGTAATTAAGCGCAATGGAAAGATAGGTTATAAAACGGCTGGGCCAATTTTTCCAAATATGATGCAGGTCATGGATATGCCTGATATTAGGATTAGTGACAATGGAAGAAAAATCATCGAAATGAAACGAGCAGTGGTACGTGTTGGAATAAACGATGATCCCTAAACAGGAGATGATAATGATCGAAAGCAGTTTGATATTCAAAAGCATTGTCACTTAGAATATCAAAATAAATTGTCCTGTGCAACTCAATAGCTTAGAGTGCTTAGAGTGCTTAGAGTGCTTCGATCGCCTGGAAGCCTAGGGAGGGATACGCCTCATGGGTAAAATCAACGATCTCACGCATCATCCTGACACTTTCAACGGGAAAATTGCCAACGGCGGTTTCGGCAGAAAGCATAACTGCATCGGTACCGTCCAGGACCGCATTGGCCACATCGCTGACCTCTGCCCTTGTCGGCCTGGGAGAATTGACCATGCTTTCTAACATCTGTGTCGCGGTAATGACCATCTTACCTTTCCTATTACAGCGGTTGATAATATCTTTTTGGGCCACCGGCACCTGCCACATCGGCAAGGAAACTCCCAGGTCCCCGCGCGCTACCATGATCCCATCGCAAACATCGATGATCTCATCGATATTGTCCAGGCCCTCCTGGTTATCGATCTTGGCAATGATCTTGCACTGCGGTAAATGGGGCCTCACCCGCTCCATGACATGTTCAATGTCCCAGCGATTGCGCACGAAAGACTGGGCGATATAATCAACATGGCAATGGATGCCGAATTCAATGTCTTTTTTGTCCTTGGCCGTCAATACATCCCTGGGGAATTTCAATTCCGGTATATTGACACCCTTGCGTGATTTGATCACTCCGGGATAAATGACTTTAATACGTAATGCCTGGTAAGTACTTTCCAGGACTTTTAGCAAGATCATCCCGTCATCCACATAGATATTCATTCCCGGCACGATATTGGCGATCGGCAATTCGGATTCTAGCGGTATCGCTTCCCCCATGCCCACATGCATCTTGGCCATCCAGATCTCCTGTCCTTCTTTCAGGACCACCGGGGCCTTCAAATGGCCAATGCGTAATCGATAACCCTCAAGGTCCTGCAAAATCCGGATATGTTGGCCGTGTTTCTGGTTGACGCAACGGATACCATCAATAAAAGCCCGGTATAAAAAATGATTACCATGTGAAAAATTGATCCTGGCGACGTCCATCCCTGCTTGCGCCATCCCCAGTAATGCCGATGGCCCCTGACTGGATGGTCCGATGGTGCATATTATTTGGGCTTTGGGTCTCATAGAAATAAAAAGCCCAATGTCTCGTTGTTGGGAGCCATTGGGCTGCATCGTCCAATCTGATCCACGCGCATTCGACACCCTTGCCAAAGCCGTGGAATCTGTTAAAAATTAACCTACCTATGCAGTATAGATCGATTTAAAATCTTTGTCAATTTATTGATAAGAAATATCCGCTACATAAAAAATAATGTTCGATTGATTTTCTTTGGCGGTACCTACCCAGCCAAAACCACCGATGATCCTGGTCAAGTCTTTGTCTTTCAGATCGATGGAATATTGTTTCCATTCCTTGGTCAAGGTGATGGGGTCGCTCGTGGCGGAATCAGAATCAGGATAGGCATGCCCCATGCCGATCCCACCCATTTTAAATGTAACAACCTCCCCGCCTTTTTCTCCCCTCGCCCAAAAAACCAGCTTTTGGGCCCCGGTCAAATTATAGCCGCCTTTATTATCACCCCAATTATTGGCCGGATCCAGCCAATATACCCCTGCCCAACCAGTGCCTGTGGCCGTGCAATCCCTGTTGAACTTAAGTTGAATACAACTTCTGTTCCCATTGCAGTTATCAAGCCAAACATCATTGATGGCCACACAATTCCCATCAGGCATAAAACCCGAAGCAACATAATGGCCGGCAGAAGGTTTGTCCTTATAAACGACAAACTTTTGAAATTGCTTTGGGGAGGCCGCCGGGGCCGTATTATCCGCCGCATAGGACAACGGAACCAAAAACAAAAGAGCAATGGTCAAAACAATTGAAAAAAAACGGGCCTTGTTACTTTGTTGCAGCATAAAATTGATCTCCTTTTGCTTTACTTTCCCATCGTTGATAAAGTTCATTAACTTTTTCAAGTATACCAGCTGTGAGGGAAGAAAACAAGCTGTCCTGCCGAGACGGTGAGATCAGTGAATAAACCAAAATGGATTGACACCGGCATCAACAAAGATCATCCAGCCGGTGGATGCCATGCTCATGACCCTTGGATCATGGGAATTCCATCCAAACGGAACCCATCCTCTTCGGGAAGAATAGCTATACGCCTCTTGAGTATCTGATATCTTATACCGCAATTTCTCCATAGATCGTCGCATGGTCATTTTATCGTTACTGGCTTCCTGGCCCCACACGGGATTTGTTTTCATATAATATTCCCCTAGCCCTTCCAAGGCTATGATCGCTCCCGCGGTCCATTCCACTGAGATCCGATCATGTTCATCGGTGAAACCGACACCCGTGATCTGATCCTGAGCATCAAAAAAACCCGCATGCTTTTTAGCCGCTTGCCACATATGGAAGGACGCTCCCTGTCCAAACCAGGCATCAAGCTTTTGAGGGCCAAAACAATCCAGGCCCCACGTTTGGACATCCAACGCAAAATGTTCACGGCTAATGACCCATTGGCCATTGATTTCGTAGGCTCCTTGCTGGAATATCCTTTCCTTAGTGTCCCACACAAAATGCATGTATTTTTCAATACCATCCATGGCCTGTTTATATTCAGTCTTGCCGGTTATCTGATACAACATACGCAAGGCTGCGTACCAGGATATATTATTCTCCGTTGAAATATGCTCATACCACCAGTTGTTATTGGTGAAGTTCCGTTTGTCTTTCTTGGATAATGCCATGTACGTGCCCAATGGGGCCATGCGAATGCCCCCGCATTGCGATTGCAGCATCATCGCGGCACGCGCTAATTCCTCGGATAAACGAATCTCGACGCTATTAGTATCATAATTACAAGTGTCCTTGCTTGGATCACAATATTTTTTATAATAAAGCTGCATCGAAGCCATAACCACCCAAGCGTTTTCCCCGGCAACCGGCTTCCAATCAACCCAATGAAGGCGGTCTTCCTGGGGGAAACCAGCCATGGTCTTACTGCCGTCTTTAGGGTCGTTGACCAAAAATTCCCCATTAGCATCAATGATACGGAAAATAAACCCGCGCCGGCCAAAACTATTGTTATCCGAACTTACAGCTTCAGGATGCTTGGTATCATAGACAAAAAGGTTTATCGGATATCCTGACCGGATATCACTCCCAAGTTTTCCAATAGATCCTCTCCAATAATAATCAAGCGGCACAAATGCCTGTTGAAGATCTTGGGAGCCGCCTGCCATCGTTAACACTATTTGATAGACTGCCCCATCATAAATATCCAGGCCTTCCTTGGTGATCGTCCGCTCAATGGCACCATTTATTTGGCCTGAAGAATCCATCTGTTGGTAGATCTGCTTCTTTGCTTGAGGGGGGATATAAAAACTTAACGGCAGATGGGTGCTTTGGCTGACATTGGATTTTATCCAATTCAGTAAATGCAAGTCAAGATCATATCCAATCGGTATTTGAGCTTCAATAGAAGAGAAGCAGAATATCGTTAAAATGACGGTTATTAATGGGGTTAATAACTTTTTCATTTTTCGGTAACCAGGCGGTCCTTAAATTCTAGGATCCACGGTTTTGCCCTCGCTTTTGACGAGGCCTTACAAGGTAATTCTGTAAGGGTCTCCAGGTTGCCCTGGGTTTGCCTTTATCGTTAATGTCATCTAAAAAAGAACAATATTCCTGCTTAATTGGAGTATATACGAGTTTTTTATGCTTTTCAAGTAAGCGCTCCCTAAAAAGAATAAAACCTCTGCAAGTTATTTACTCACAGAGGTTTAGAAAATAAAATAATTGTAAAAAAACCTGGCTTATGCTAATTAATTTGGTGGGTTTAAAAATTTATAAACGATGGCCGCCAAAGCACCGCCGGCAAAATTTCCTATCAAGAAAACCAAGAGCATTTTCACCGGGCTTAATCCCATGATGGTGATGCCGAGAGCTACTGCCGGATTAAATGCCCCTCCGGAGATAGGGCCGGCTGCGTACGCTGAAGCCATAACAGTAAAACCAATGGCGAGACCATAAAATGAATTGCCAGCGGTCCCTTTCGAGGTCGCAACATTCAAAACGACAAAAGCCAAGGCAAAGGTAAAAATTAATTCTACCATTAGTGCATGGCACATATTCGGTTCTGAAGCGGTGATTAAACTGCCCTGCTTCAGATAACCCACTAATATGGCAGCTACAACAGCGGCAATAAATTGTGCTGCCCAGTAGCCCGGAAGGTCTTTGCCCTCAAGTTTTCCCCTCATCCACACCGCAAGTGATACCGCCGGATTATAATGCGCACCCGAAATATGACCACCTGCAAAGACCATTACCATCAAGATCGAGCCGATCGCCAAAGGGGCCATGGCCCCTGCTCCTATCCCGACAACGCACAAGCCAACAACAAAAACCAGAAAGAAAGTGCCTATGAATTCCATGACATATTTTTTCATGCACTATCTCCTATTTATTGTATTGTTCATCACTGACTTTTTCCATCCAGACAACCGCTTTACCATCAAGCTGTTCCTGAACGGCGATGTGCGTCATGGCTGTGCTTGGTGAAGCGCCATGCCAATGTTTTTCGTCCGGTTCAAAACAGATCACGTCACCCGGGCGGATCTCTTCGATAGGACCACCCCAACGCTGGGCACGGCCTAATCCCGAAATTACGATCAATGTCTGGCCCAACGGATGAGTGTGCCATGCTGTCCGGGCACCGGGCTCAAAGGTAACACTGTTACCAGCCGCACGGGCGGGATCTTTCACTTGAAAAAGCGGGTCAATACGCACCGTGCCGGTAAAATAATCGGCAGGACCTTTTGCAGATGGCTGTGAGCCAATCTTTTTGATGTCCATATTTTGTTTCCTTTTTTTAGCGACCGATCAGGCGGCAGAAAGTCAGAACCTGTTTAAGTGCGGGGGAATCTTTTTTATCAATATCTGGCAATTAATTTTAAATGATATGAAAATGGCATTCTTCTATATATCGGGTGTAAAATAATCTTCAACCATTGGGGAAAGAAGGGGTTTATTTTCTTTTTCCAAGTCGGGATCGATTCAGGATTAGTAATGTCTCCATATTTCCAACTTCCCGAATATGTTTTCTGTTGAGGAAAGGCAGTAAAAGTTGATTGTTCTGTTTTTTGGGCAACAAAGAAAGTGCAAAATATATTACTCGAATTAAAACCACCGAAAGAAAATTTGTCTAAACACCCGGGGGTATAATTATAGATGTTCCACAGATCCGTATCATGCTTGCGGGTGCATTCCCATAAGTAAGAATACAATACTTTCCAATGATTAATTGAGTAATACTCCCACAGTAAGCTCGGAGAAAACATATAAAAGCCATGATCAACAAGATTATTTGCAGGCACGGCATGGATTATTCTTCCTCCTGTACGAAGCATCTTATGGCAATTTTCCAAAACTTTCGGGAAGTTAAAAACATGCTCTGCAGTCCCTCCGTCATAGATCAAATCATATTTACCATGTAACTCTTTAGGGACATCCTGATTCAGATCATGTACAAAAGTACTTTTTTGTTCGGCATTGCAATCCATGCTTTCGAGATTATCAATTCCGAGGGATAAAAATAATGACTGATCGTCAATATGATTCTTGGCGGAGGCATCTGCATGCGGAGAAAGAAGCATTTTTACCCCAGGTTTTAATTGAAAATTCATTTCCTTGGCCCAATTTTGAAAATCAGCGGCGGTCCCAAAGATATCTTGCCTTCCTAAGGATAGAGCATTTCCCGAAAATTTTTCCCGGGTCCCTTCCCTCATTAACATCTTCGTCATTGCGCGGGCTATCCCCATTATTTCACCTCATTTTTCTTATTTTAGTGGAAATTATGAATATGTCGTTGATTTCTAATGGAGTAACAATATAATCTTGGAAATTTTAACATGCATATTTTCGATAGCAATAATTATCTTTTGATCTTTGATTATTGGGGAGAGGTCACATCCACTCTATAGCCCCCGAATGGCTATAATAATATGCCTGTTCTAAATCACTAAATAATACTTTGAATTAAATATTCCTTAGGATAATATATTCTAACTTTACTTGTCATAGCATTAAACAATTCTATTTAGGGAAATTTCGTGGGTACTATAAGATTCTTACTTGCTATCTGCGTAGTCACCGCACATATCCCCTTTCAGTCATTTCGCTTTTTCTTACCAGAAATGGCCGTCAGATCATTTTATGTCATTTCCGGTTTTTATATGGCGTTGATCCTTAACGAAAAATACAGCTCTTACAGCTCTTTCTTGATTAATCGATTCTTACGCCTCTACCCTATTTATTGGCTGATCCTATTCATCACTTTTATTGTTGTTCTCTTTAGTCGTAACTTTATTCCTACCGGCTCTTGGGGGATATTAAACACCTCTTCCCATATTATTTTAATATTGACTAATCTTCTCATTGTCGGTCAAGATATTATGTCTTTTGTTGGATATAATATTCAAAATGGTTCGTTTTTCTTTACAGCAAATCCTCACCCCATTTACCACCCTTTAAGCCCCATCATGCTCGATGGAGTGGCATGGTCTATCAGTCTTGAATTAACGTTCTATTTAACAGCCCCCTTCTTAGTTAAAAGAAAACCTTGGTTAATCGTATTAGTCATTCTATTAAGCGCTTTACTCAGAATGGTAATGGGCGCTGTCGGCCTTAGCCATAAAGATGATGCTTATTCCAGATTTTTCTTCCCCTTTGAATTAATGTATTTCTGTCTAGGCATCCTTGCTTACAAAATATATGCCCATATAAAGAAATCCGATCAATATGCTTCAATAGCGGTGGCGCTCTATTGCTTTTCTGTCGCCTATTGCATAGGATTTCAGCATGTCCCGGAACCCTTTTGTAAAGGGAATACTTTTTTATATCCCTTTTGGTTAATGGTCACCATACCCTTTATTTTCTTACACTTTAAATCAAAGAAATGGGATCAGTTTATTGGAGACTTATCCTATCCAATTTATATTTGTCATCTTTTAATTATTAATCTTATCAAGATATACATCTACCCCTTCTTGCCTGCCTTTGGGCAGGAAATTGCTTGGGTATTAGTCATAATCGCCGTTATATTTCTCTCCATAATGTTATTAAAATTTGTTCAAGAACCTATTGACCGCTATAGACACTCAAAGGTGGTTTAGACCTGCCTCTATAGTTGACCCAACTATTGTAAGAAAGCAGTGGCTTTTTAAGAAATAATTTAAGCATTTAAATAATGTGACTTTTTTGTAATTAATGGGGTCAGCTACAGGACACATTCCTCAACCCGACTAATGAATTTAAGGAAGAAGTCCTATTTTTTAATACTATTTTAAAAGCTTTAAATAAAACTGCTATTCTTTCCACATCTTCTGATAGAGAAAATACGTTTCGCGTAACTGACGCATGAAGGGACTTTTTGATCCATCTCCCTGGGAAGTCACACCATACCATTCTTCTCCCGGTACTCTTAAATGTTCGCCAGTTTCATGCTTCCAAGGATCCGTTGCCAGCGCCCACTGGTCACACCAAACAAATATTGCTCCCCCGATGCTGTTTCCGACGCCTTTGCCGCCATACCTGTTAGCCGCAATGTCCCCCCAGGCTTCCTTATGATACAGAACTTGTACTTTCTCATTTTCCTTCCCGTGTAAAAGGGCCGGAAAGCCAAATTCGGTGATCAAAACTGGCCGGTCAAAATACCCTCTCGCTTTCTGCCAAGTCGGAGAAAACATCCGTGAGTACGCGTTCATTCCAAAAATATCTACCGCCGGACAATATTTCTGCATCAGTTCGATATTCTGATCAACCAAATTGCACAACCCCACGGGATGATGAGGATCCAGTTTATGGATCAAAATCGCCGCCTCATTTACCAGGCTTAAGAAAGCCGGCACCTGAGTTTCGGCATTGTCATGATCCCACGGATTAAAGTTCTCATTGCCGATCATCCACATCAGCGTATACGGTTCGTTCCTATGCTCTTCCACCATCACCCGTATCCCCATTAATAGGTTCTTTCTCTGCTGAGGATCTGTAAAATCCGTCCCCTTATCCCATGCCGCTCCAGATCCTATCGCCCATTCACCAAAAAAATGTCCCACGATCACCATGATTCCAAATCGCCGGTAAAGGTCGCGAAATAGTTCTTTATTCGGAGGATGCACAAAGGTTAGCCGTGCTCCCGGGGACACATATAACGAATTGACCCGCGGGTCAGCGCTTGGCATCTGATACACACGAATAGTATTTGCCCCCATCTCTTTGAGCAACTGCCAGTCACCGACCGCAGGTTCATCCGCATCCTGAACATTGTTTCTATTCTTGTCGACCCACGAATCATATGCAACATCCACTCGACCATTTTTATTCGTATCAAGGATGCTCCAGTCCCGCAGGGTACCGGCTCTAGGGTCATCCCCGACTGTCCAGACATTATAAACAATACCTTTAACAAAATATGGCTTCCTGTCAACCATAAGCTCCCATTGTCCGGCTCCGTGCTTCACCACCTTGACCTCTCTTGGTTTCGCTTCGCTGGGAGCAATAAATATAAAGGACAAGCCCGCAACTATTAAAAACGCCGCGCCTAATCTGTTTTTTCTCATATTGACCTTTTCAAGAGGTTTTGTATCGACAAATCTTTTCTTCTGTATTTATAAAAATTTTTCTTAATTATACCCTTCGCATATCACCTTGCCCATCAAATTAAAAATAAAAACCCCTTGCAACTGATAAAGTTACAAAGGGCAATCTGGGGTCGCTGGCGGGAGGATGTTAGAACCTGTTTACTGTCCTCAACTACCCATTTACACGGATAAACAAAGGTCAGAAACGTCAACTTATGTTAATGCAGCTCTGTGGGTCAAAATATTTGCCCAAGTCAACATTGACTCAGCCCAAGTGGCATCCATCTGCACATTATGGCTTAGAAATTCAAAATCTTTCTTAAACCATTCATAAGTAGGTAAAAATCGAGCTGATTTTGGTGCAGCTTCCAATGCCTTTAAATATTCCTGAGTCTCAACTAAAAATTGATCCACCCTTGACCTGCGCCCCTCCATAGACCAGCGGCACAAACGGCCTAAATTGACCGCAATATTCAATGTTAATTCTTTAGCGTCCATTATTTGCCCTGTAATAACAATCGAGTGATCAATTCGACCTGTTGCCGAATCTTCTGATCTAATATTTCCCGACTTGTGTTTTGCGCCGGCCTTAAATTGATCATGGAATCAAAGTCCATCTCATTGGTTTCTAAATCCAAACCTGCCCCCCAAAGATCATCTTGTCGACTTCCGTCTTTAAGAAGAAGCTGTTCTCCATCCACATGCTTTTCTCCGCCCGCAGATAAAATCTTACGTTGAATATCCACAACAACTTTGACATAGCCCTTTAAATCTTCTGCCACTTGCTTGAGAGGTTCTGAATTAATTTTACTGCGAATGATCATTAACATATACGATAGTATAAGCGTTGAGTATCTGTCGGTCAAGAATAGTATCCGCTGAGGAAAAAACACGGCAAGAGGTTCAAACGCCCCGTTAGGGGTAAAAAATAGATGTTGTAACTTGCTCAATTACAAATACTTATAGAATAAAAAAATGGGGTCGCTGACGTATGAAGTGAGAAATAACCTCTCTCAATTGGCCCTTGCTAAGTATACAGCTATTCGCTGTTAGTGCAAGAATTATCGACGTCAGAGAGGCGAATTACTGGGCTGGTGACCTCGAAACTTGTCCGTTTTGTCCGCTTTTTCGACGAAAAATACGCCCTAAATCTACATATCCCTATGATATATAAGGTATTAACTTTGCCCACACCCTCGGGGGGCGGACATTGCTAAATAGTGTAGAGAATTATGCTAAATCGTCAAATTTGGGATTCGGTGATGCTATGACTCATTTTTCTTCTTTCCATCCAGGCGTTTTATCTCGCGGTCAAAGTCACTCTCATAAAGTCGGTCTTGCATGACACTGTATTTCACAAACTCTGACTCTGCGAATGCTTTGGCAATTTCAGCGCTTACTTTTCCCGGGTTATCAAGAATTTCTTTACCATTAAACTGCAAGAAAGCGTCCAATTTTTTGATCCAGTCTTTCATATACATAACAACCCGATTGTTGGCCTGCAGTTCCGCATAATCCAGATACATAGAAACAATCCGGTTGAGAATGTTTAATTCCTTCTCATCTAAATAATTCTTGGCGATTGAAACATCCGACTTACGAATACGTCCTGCTGGAGAATTTTTCCACGAAGTAAGCCCCATATTTTGTTTATTGCCGTCGGCACGGGAATGGATAATCTCCGCGGCCGTCTGCCTGCTGATTGCCCAATGCAATTTATTCTGAACAGTCGCAAAAAACAGCTTTGTTTCTCCTGTGTCTTTGTCATAATCAGCACTGCACTGGGAATAGATGTCTGTGATTTTCTGATAGAAACGGCGTTCGCTGGAGCGGATATCGCGGATCCGCGCCAATTGTTCTTCAAAATAATCTTTGCCAAAAATATTATTCGGATTCTTCAGGCGTTCATCATCCATGGTAAAACCTTTGATGATGTATTCCTTCAAGCGCTCAGTTGCCCAGATGCGGAATAACGTGGCCTGCCTTGAATTGACCCGATAACCTACTGAAAGAATGGCATCCAAATTATGGAACTCTACATTCCTTGTTACCTGTCTTGCCCCCTCCTTTTGAACCTGTGCAATTTTTGCACAAGTTAAACCTTTATCTAACTCGCCTTCCTGATAAATGTTTTGAAGGTGCTTGGTCACTACGCTTCTTTCCACACCAAAAAGATCGGCAATCTTTGCCTGTGTAAGCCAAATATTCTCATCCCGCAGAAAAATTTCAACTTTTACCTTGCCGTCAGGGGTGGTATATAGCAAAAATTCTGTAAAGCTGTTGTTCGGCACTAAGCTTTTTTTCTTTTTCACCATTTTAAGTTACCTCTCCGCCAGCTTTTCGCGGGCATGTAAGCGCTTTCAATGACAAAATCTCATCTAAAAATGGCTCAAGATAGACAATGCTGGCCAATAGCTTAAATTCGTCGGGGTTTAATAAAAAGGAGATTGTACTTTGTTTCATGGCTTTTCTTAATCAAATCGTAGGTTTAGTCAATTTTTCATATTCATTTCTTCAATTGTCCTCGGAATTTTTTCGGATCAAACCCAAGATTCTTAATTTCCTTAGAGTGGCACTGGGGACATTTCTTAGCTGGCTGAGCAATGAATCGAGTACCAACGATCCCAAATGCTGTGTTGAAAATATACTTACATTTCTTGCATTTTATTTTGAATATCATGAAACTCATTGCATTACTCTTTATTATAAGTCTGGTTGTCTTTCATTAGTCATTATTTGTTGTTCGACTTTGGAATCTCGACACCACCACATTTGCAGCGCAAACGCTTACTAAAGCTATGAGGTCCCCAGCCTTCCCCTGCATATTCTGCACAAATAAAGTGCTCGAATATATTCTCAAGGCAGTGTCTGGACTTGGGGTGGCAACATATGCCCCAATCTTCATTAAGCGGGGCAAAATAAGAACAAGCTCCACACTGATGCCCTTCCTGATAACTTTGCCGTAATAATGGCTCACCTGGCCATTGTAGGTCATACATCCGTTTAGTGGCAGGACTCGAAAAGTTATTAACAATGATACTGTTTTTATTATTCATACAAATCCCTCTTCATACGTCTATCACAATGGGGGCATTAACCAATCGATAATCTTCATCCAAAACAGAACAATTGAAATAGGTCGTGTCCTCTGTCTTTTCTATACCATAGCTGCCATGTATATGTCCGTGAATGACATAAGGGATTCTCAATTTTTCTATTTTCTTAGCCAGTGTTTTACTCCCTAAATTACCGTGCTGGGGACGACCTATGTCCAAATGTTTATACGCAGGACCATGTACCAATAAAATATTGGTGTCCTTAGGGATTTTACTCCAATAATACCGGTCTAGATTTTCTTCTGTTTCCATGAATGCCCAGTCCATAAATGTTTGAGTCATCGGTGAACCCCACACGGACATCCCATTAGACAGAATATGCCGTTCATCTCTTAAATAAACAGCTTTAGTTAAATATTTTTTAACTTCATTGGGATACCTTTCACAGAAAAAGTCATGATTGCCGGCTATGACAATAATATGCTTATGCTTGAAAGTAGATAACCAATTATTAAAATCGATCAAATCCAACGCTGACCGAAATTCACCATCACCGCCAAAGAGAAGAATGTCCCCATCAGGAACCTCAACATCATGATGTTGAGTATGTGTATCGCCAATGGCCACTATTCTCATACGTCACACCCGGACTCCCTTTATCTTTCCGCAAATCTTACAGGCCATTTTACCACCGCTGACTTGTCTGTACCCTTCCCAATGCCGGCAGTAACTTCCCAGATACTCCCAAACCAGACCCAATTGCTGATAAATATTACAATAAATCTGAAGGTCTCTCTTACCTACTTTTGATTTGCGCCTTGTCAAAAAACTCTTACTCACAAAATCCAAGCTCTTAAAAAGATTGCGCAATTCTCTTTTTAAATCAATTTTTGAAATTTTCTTCATACCTTTCATCAGTACACCTTGTATTTCTTGATCATATCAACTAAAAATTTTTCCACATATTTTTCATCCACGACATCAGGCAACTTACTGTTTACAAATTTCTCCTCCGCTTCTTTAAATAATCGTTCTGCTTCCTTCTTTACTCGTTCTAATGTCCATTCACCTTTTTTAATAGCTAACAATTCCTGTGCATCAGGCCTTGTCACATGTAGGATACCTTCTTGTAAAAACTCTATTCCCATACGCAGCAAACGGATCAAATGCGCCGCGTTTTTTGTGTCGTAACCAAAATGCTCGACTAATGTCTTGCGTTTCTCTCCCATGTAACCTTCAAATTGAAAATGTGTCATGCGTTTTAATTGAGAATAAGCATATCCCGTAAAACTTTGGTAAATTGTTTTCGCCGTAAAAATGTCCCTGTGCTGCCGCAACATCTTTCCAAAATCATCCTGGAAAAGAACGTGCTTTTCATCGACCCACAACATACTCAAAACATTGGTCTTGCGTTTAGCAATAGCCGCTATGGCCAACACTGTTTTACCTGTTCCCGGTGGGGCCACAAAAACGCCGAAGTCAACATCAAGAATCCCTTTCAGAGCTTCTTCTTGCTGCAAGCTCAAGGTGCCATCAAAATCAAAATTGGTTTCATTACCCGTTATACGTTTATCTTCCATATTCAACTTGATATCATATTCTTTAAGCAAAGCTTGCGCGTCTTCCAAACAACCACGAGGAAGGGAAAGATAACCGTCAACAATTTCCGCGCAGCATATAACCCTCGGTGTGTCATAAGTTGAAAAACGCATCCTTTGCTTTTTATAGAATTCCGGATTCTGAAATGCCGCCAAGTGTTTTAATTGATTATACAAAACTGGTGAGCCTTGTCCGATCTTAATATAAATACGATTAGCTAACACAACCTCTATGGATTGGGGCATATCTTTAACATCGACCTTAAATCTTTTCTTCCCAGAGGGCAGACGCATCCACGGCTCATCATTCTCCTCAACCGGACTTGGGCGAGCAGCAATCACTTGGTCCTTCTTTACCGCTTGCTCTCCCATTGACTCAACCTCTTTATAAGACATTTTCTTAACTGATGCTAAAAATTGCCATTGATCCGTGTACGGTTTTCCACTTCTATCAATAAAAAGACTATTGCCACGAGTAATCGCTTCTTTTTGAAATGGCAAAGCAATCAAATTCCCAAAACCGCCTTTAGGCAAAGTGTCCTGACTTGGAAACAAACGATCATAACTTTTCATATCCATTTGATAACGTTGGGACATGCTTTGTGTTATCAAGAAACTCCCCAGCCGTCTTGCTAAGAGCGCCGGTACTTCTTCACTAAAGAATATCCAGACATGACCACCGTTTCCTGATCGAGAACGCTCAACAGCGGCTGTCACCCCTTCTTCATGGCAGGTTTGCATAATTGCCCGCACATCATCCAGCCAATGCTCTTTATCGAAATCCATTGCCAAAAAATAACAACTTTCATTCTTGAGCATTGGATAAATTCCCATGACCTGAGCGCCTGTTAAATGCTGTCTGATTGCTGTCTCATCCGGTTGCAAAAATCCCTGATTGGGACATTCAGAACATTTAATGTTAGGCTTACGGCATAGGGCTTGATCCCATTCATGTTTACAAGCAGGGCTATACCCCTTCTTGCCGGTTTTATTATTGATCCATAACTTGGCATAAACATCGTCACGGCCACGAAAATAGCTTTTAAACAATGCGATTTTATCTGCAGACGTTTGAGTTTGACTGTTAATTACTGGATTAGGCTGCTGTGCCGTGATTTGAGGAAGGGACTGCAATTTAGCGAGACTTTGATTCTTAATAGTATTAAGTAGTGCGATTTGCTCATCAATTTCCTTTATTCTCTCTTCAAGAGCCTTGCGTTGTGGAACGTGATTATTTTGCTCGTCCATTTTGGGTTATCACATATTCTTGACGAGAACTTCTTAGGCTTATTGGGCCTTTATTACTCTGCGATTCTTTCAAGCGATCCTATCTTCATAGTATAAAGCTTGCCCAAATCTTTGCTTGAACTAATCTCTGCGAAATCTGCCAGATGCAAAGCCAAGAATTTCTCATTTGTTTTATTCTTTACCCTGACTTCTCCAACTTCAACTGCTTTTAATCCGCTGATCCAATACCATTTCTTACCCCTCTCATGCATATACGCAAACCAGACAGGAATACGAAACAGTCTCTCAAAAGTGATCATTTTACGGAATTCTTGATCAAGATTAAGCGTAAATACTCCACCAGAGAATTGATAATTCTTTGCGTCTACAGCAATCATACCCAGCGATTGCAACAGAATTAAAAAATCCGGCCTTTTCACAACATCAGGAAATAACGTAGAGAAAGTATCAGGAGATTGTCCCACATGTAAATAAGGGAGCCCCTCTATCTGAAGCCATTCATTCAAGGCTTCTTCACCTCTTTGTCCTTTTGCCGCTTTCTCGGAGTCATGCTTCGTCATATTGTTCCCTTCCTAAGTCCTTTTAAGCAGTAATCGTGCAATAATCGTGCAAATCGTGCATTATTTGGGCAACACATATTTGACGGCCCGCCCCTCACCAACCACTGATAAGGCTTTCTTGCCAACAAGAACACTTAGATCCAAATGGGCCTGTCGAGGAGAAATCCTAACCAAAGCCACATATTCCTTACGAGTTATCCCGCCATGTTCTCTCACATATTGAATAGCTTTCATTTGCCGCTCGGTCAACTCTAATTGACCAAGTGCCTGATCCGACAGCCCCCCCTTACGGAAGGTCACAACCAAACTGCTCCCGGCATACTCAAAATCTGGATCCGGCAAACCCCACTCCCTGCACCACGTAATGATCTTGTTCGTGCCGGTGCCAACTTCTTCAGCGTACTTAATCCAAAAGAAAGACTCCGCCAACAACGGATTAAACGGCTTGGATTCGTGTTTTTTCTTAAGAGTTTCCGCTGTCCAGCCTTGCGGCAAAATCGCCGGATTCCAAAACTCAATCCGATCCTCAAAAATCCTAACCTGAACTTTCGATGTCGTGCGATAATCCCTGTGCGCCATGGCATTGGCCAAGGCTTCACGTATTGCCTTTGGAGGATACTCCCACTTCTCCTGCCTCTCCATCTTTCCTGATTCTATCCATGCCCGCATAAAAATATGATCATAAATGAACTTCTCAATATCCTTTAGCTGACTGACGATGTCGCCATTAATGGGCTTAAGGTCAATCATCTCTCCAGTAACATCAAGCCCTTTAAACCGAATACATTTGCTCTCAGATTGTGTAAAAAAAGACCGCGTCTTTTTACCGAACAAAAGAATAGACGCATTCGTCAACTTCTTCCCCTTAAGCATGTTAAGCCTCATCAAAACATCTTTGACGGAACTTTTTGCATCAATATCGAGCCCACGCTCTTCTTTCGCTACAGACAAGAAACTCATAACCTTCTCTGAATCGATATCAGAGAGCGACGCTCCCTTGCAAACTTCCGCGTCAAAAGGCAATGACTGTCTATGCTTTTCCAAAATCAAACGCTCGTACTCATCCTTACTCATTTTAGGCGATGAGCGGCCCACACGCTTATGCGGACGACCATACGCTAAGACCAGCCGATCCAGCGATGCTTTGACATCTACGACAATTACATCCTTACTATCAATCTTCTTAATCGAAATCTTCGGCATGACCTTGGGATCAGTATGCTGGCTGATCTGATTGGCAAGATTCTCGATAGTTCCCTTGCCAATCTAGACGCCAATAATTTCTCCATTCGGTGCTACACCAATGAAGATTCTCCCACCCTCAGTATTCGCAAAGGCGGCAGCTGTTTCGATAATCTCATTTATCAACGCTGTAGATTTCTTCCACTCAACAGTGGTTGATTCTGCGTTGCCAATCTTCCTTAAACATTGCTCATTCTTTTTGTCAACCACTGCCCACTCCTTTACCCTGACTCTCCGGCTTTTTCTGAAATTTTTGTTTAAATGGAATCTCCATAATCAACGGACGCCCTGATTTGAAACCACGCCCGACAACCATTCCTTGCAGCCATTTCAAATTGGGAATTGCCGATATCATAGATGGACCGACATAATTTTCCTAGAAATCAAATCCTGTCTTATCATAAGAATTAAGGACGATTTTACTATTTTGTCCCCAAAGTTTGATGGCATATAGATTTTGACTCTGCCGTAAATCTCCTTTATTGAGGGAGTTTATCATGCCAGCTCTCTCGTGTCTAAACAAAAACTTTCTAGGCCTTATATGCAGACTGAGCCAATATCTCTGCTACTTTCTGAATCCTATCTGCCTTATCGTTAAAGAAGAGACCTGCGCCTTCCTTGGGGACTTTCACAGTGCAGTTATAATGAATGCTTTCTGGTTTCCTTTCTTCAACAGTTGGCTGTTTCTTCCTTTTTCTACGCCCATCCATATTTTCCAGCTTGATAGTCACGGAATGAAAGATTACCGTTCGGCTCTAGACCTTTACGGGAATGCTTACCTGCTGCTTATGAATGAAGATATTTCTTCCCTGCCATACCCCAGCAGCTTCCCTATAATTTTGTGATCGCTTTTTGCTTTAGTGGTTTTTTGCATTTTTGCTCTTAATAAACACGCGTCCGCTCTTCGATTTTTCCGATATATAATTCGCTGATAGCTTTTAAATTTACGCCCATCGATACCAATCCGATTATAAATTATGAGCATAGTGCAAAAACCTTTCTTTTCAGCTTCTTTATGAACATAATTCAAGTCTTCTACGTTAGCCTCTCCATGGCTTGGAATACATATCTGTCTAATGCCCCTGCTTAATAATTCAAGATAGGTCTCTAGCGAGCCTAGCTTTTTATAATAGCCAATTTCATGTGGTTTCATTTTTATTTTTTCCTCTCTTTTATGCTTCTTGCTAAAAGGCGCTTCCGAGCATCATATACATCACTCGAAAGCGCCTTATTATCAAGCCATATCTTTAGACTTTAATAAGCCCAAATGGGTCTTTAAAAATTTTCACCCCGCCGGCATATGGGTCGACAATATATTTGACGCGTTTTTTATCTTTTTCTGATTCTGGCTCTTTTTTCAACTTGCGAAGAAGCTTAATCATCTCTTCCTTGCCAAAGTGCCGATTTTTTTGCACAAACTTAAAAACCATTTCAAGGCAATCAATTCCATCATCAGGCTTACCCTGTTGAGGAAAGGCCCGGAACTGATCTAATAACATCCTGTCGTTACGGCAAACCTTTATAGTGCCATTTTTTAACCATTCATATAAAGAAAATATCCTATCCACCTTTTTGCCGCTACTATTGACCCGCTCAAGGGAGATATAAACATTCTGATCACGCGCCATTCTTTCAAGAGACTGCGCCATCAGTTCTTGAAAATTGTTCACCTCAATCACGAACTTTTCAAACTTATAGCGCTTGGCGTAGGCAATTATATCCTGCGTGTG
>CAZASA010000024.1:0-29032 GCA_964487685.1 uncultured Planctomycetales bacterium | reverse complement strand
AATCAATAATTTATTATCGAATGGAAATCAGGTAATTATTAATAAAAATACTGACTATATCGATCAGATGACCGGGGCTGTGAATGGCATTCAAATAATCTTTAGAAAAAATGCTGATGGCATTAAAGCGGCTTTGGATCTCTCCCCCGATGGTTTTTTGGGCCAAGGGAATGATCGCAATGATTAATGTCATCAAAAAAATAGACCACGAGCGTCCGGTCCATGAGGCCTTGTTATTTTTGTAGATAAACAAGGTCACCAGCATTAAGGGTAATTGCACCCTGATCGGCGGATAGGAATACATCGCCGCGGCAAAAAGCAACGCAGATAAGACTATGCTCCATATCTTGGAGGTTTTAAAAAAGAAAACCATCCCCCAGATCATAAAGGTCAGGGAGAATAAGGACTCAAAAGCAACACGGCTTATATTCCAGGTCCAAGGGGAAATACTGGCAACTGTCAGGGTCACTAAGGCATATCGCCAACCTAGCCATGAGCGGGCCAACAAGAATAATCCGATAAGCCCTAGTAAATGGACGGTCACGCTAAACGCCCTTAGGCTTGGATCAGAAAAGCCGAATATTTTGGCCCAAAGAATAGCAGGATAGATATAGGTTGGCGGTTTGGGCGTTCCGTAGCCTACGATCGAGAACATGGGATGAGGAACATTGTGCGCATCAACGCCTTCGGTGGCCATGCATCCGATCTCAACGGATCCGCTTAACTCATCCACATGAAAGCCATAGGGAATACTGTCTAATCGACAATACCTTAAAACAAGCGATGACAGGACAATCGAAGTTAAAAGGCTTAAGCAAATGACAATGGCAAGATTCTTTTTAATCATAAGACCTGGAACAAAGAAAATACTTGGTTCTCATAGATCTTCTTTAAGATGGAAGTGTCTCCCGGCGGACCATAGTATTTCATAAAAACAATATAATTGACCTTGTATTTCAAAATAGCGATCAGGACCGAATCATCCACCCTGTCGCCGGTATAGATCTTAAAGGATTTAATGTCATGGATACGCCTGCTCCATTCTTTCGCGGCTTTATAATCAAAACCAATGATCCCGCAATCCCGGTAACAGACAAGCACCTTTCTGTCCGAATGGATGCGAAAACCACCCATGGGCATATCATACGGTGTTAAAAACAGCGCGTCCTTGGGTGTGTGGTCATGCACATAAAGCTGCATATCTTCCCAATCGCGCAGCAATTGCCAGGGGCCAAAACTGCTCTTTTTTAACTGATTATATTCGTGGATATTGAACAAGCAGATGATAAATGCGCCGCACAAGGGAATAATGATCAATAAGCGGCGGACCCAAAGGTTCTCGCTTTTAATGAGTAAAATGATGAAAGCCAAGCTCATCCCAACCAAAACGTAAAAATACCTGTGCCAAAAAACCGGAACCGGAGATGTAGAGCTTAGATCAATGCCTAACAAGCAAAGCAGGATCCCTGTTACTCCTAAAAATACCCATCTTTTGATCATCGCTGGGGTCATCGGTTCCTTAAGGGACATGGTATCGATGGTATACACCATGGCAACGATCCCCAGAAAGAACAAAGCGATCAGATTATTAGTCCCGCAAGCCAGGACCAGTATCGCGGCCGCCATGGCGAGCCACGGCTTGGCATGACGGATCTGATGGCAGGCCCAAATAGTCGTGTAGCCCATCATAAAAAAGCGCACATACTGGATAACACGCACAATATTTAAGTCCAATACAAAGCGTTTAGGGTCAACATAATCAAAGTAACACACGATCACGATCAAGACCCAGGAAAGCCCGACGATGAACTGCACCTTCTTGTCCCGTCGGAAGGAAGGATTTAGAACCATATGAAACACATATAATCCGATCAGGAAAAGATATTGGGCAGTACTGTCCCACCATTGGTGGATATTAGTCAGGATCTCCTTGATAGGCGTGTCCCCGAAAAGAAAATTCTGCGGACAGGACAATAGATACAAAGGTACCCATTCACGGGCGGGCACCGGCTGTGCGATCTCCCGGGAGATGGAAATAGGTATCTGCCAGCATAGGAAAGGCAATGAGGCGATCACAAAGATCGCTCCGGTTTGCAAGGTGATCTTAAAACGGTTAGGATGGCAAAACAAAAGAAAGGCAAGCATATACAGCATGGGGAAAAGATTATAAATCGCATGGATGTTAACCCCTAAACCAAAGATCAAGGCAGCAGCCCAATACCATTCCCGGTAAAAGCAATAGATCCCGGCGAACATGAAGATAAACCCAAATTCTTCATGGCAAAAACTGCGGTAAAGGAATTCATCCGTGCGGCCCAAAAGAAAGAACATCAAGGTGGCGCAAATGGCCGTAAAACGGCTGGCGCCGATCAAAGACCATAGCCGGAAGACAAAATAGAACATTAAATAGCGTGAGATCAAAAAAAGCAGCAAATAGGCCGTGGGGATCTCTTTGACCGTGATCACCTTGGCCATGATCGGATATAGCCAGCAGGTGAAATATTTAGCCGCGCTTTCAACGTAGTAGTCCCCTTGATACAAGGTTGGGTCGATCAAGTGTTTAAGGATGGGTATTTCTAAATGCTGGTCGTCCCAGCCGTAGATATAGGGACTTGTCGATAAGTAGGCCAGAAGGAAAAGGAGTGCAAGAAAGAAGTCATTTTGTAATAATTTCTTCATTTTTTATAAGCAGTAATGATCAAGGACCCGGAGATTTCCTTTAATAAAGGTGTTTTTTCGAGTATAAAACTTATTTTTTTTGATACATCGATAAGCGTACGTGGAACAATAGGGTGAAGAAAATCAAAGGGCCGTACATTTACATTAATAAAACCTTGCTGGGATAATTCTTTAGCCAAAGGCCAGCGGAAAAATGCGGTCTCATCAGCCGAATTTTGGGTCATTCGTCCGATAAATTTAATGTTTTTTTCAATGGCCACTTGAGGGTTTAACATGTTCGGCTCAAAAAACAGGATAGATCCGCCTTTGCGTAATAGTCGAAAACACTCTTTGATGGATTCGCCAAGCACAACATGATGTAAGATGGAATTGCCTACGATGGCATCATAGCTGTCATCCGGATATGGCAATTGGGTGACATCAGCACAGTCAAATGAAGCGTTGGTGTGTTGGGCACAACGGTTTTTGGCTATTTCTAAAGATTGGGGTGAAATGTCACAGCAGGTCAATTGACAAGGCGGCAGTACATCTAATATGTATTTAGACAAAGCTCCGGCACCGCAGCCAATTTCAAGGATGTGTGGATTAGTAATGGTTTTTAATTGATCTTTAATGATCGATGCCCTGCGTTGCAGGCGCACCTTCCCTGCAGGAGTTAAGTGCCCCCACCAAGCCTCTCCTATATTTGAGGCGAGCTTGTCAAAGTGTTCACGTTCATGTTCACTTCGGATCGTAGGCATAAATATATAATATTTTTTATCAAATTTAATTTATATCTTATAATATCGGTAGTCTAATTTTTTTTACACATCTTGTCAACCCAGTTATGAATAATCTGAAAGAAAATTGGCTCGTCCTTTGCGTGCTTGTTCTTGCGCTTTATATGCGCCTGCAATTAATGACACGCAGCCTTTTTTATGATGAGCTTTATGTCGCTGTCCATGGCGTCCAGGCGCATAGCCTCTATGAGGCCCTTTTTAAGGAATTTTCCTCCTCAAATCATCTGGGATATACAGCCTTGGCCTATATCACCTGCCATGTTCTTGGTACTTCTGAATTGCCCCTGAGACTGCCAGCCTTACTATTCGGTTTGGGAAGCATTTATATTTTATGGCAATGGAGTCAAAAATATTTTGGAAAAGCTATCGCCATTTTAGGCGCATTATTATTGGCCCTTGCACCTGCCCATATCATTTGGAGCGCTTCCGCCCGCGGCTATTCGGCGTGTGTCTTTTTTACCATCCTTTCCACCGCCCTTTACTTCTCATTGCTTGAAAAGCCATGTCTAAAAACCCTGATCATGCTTGTTTTAACTAACAGCGTGGCCCCCTCGTTTCATGTTTATTTTTTATGTATCATCGTAGTCCAACTCTTCCATTATCTGTCCATCCCTGATAAAGCCAAGACAAAGATTTTTGTTTTGACTTCTATTGGTGCAGAGATGCTTTTATCTTTGTTACTTTATTACCCTTTATTAGCTGATCTGGGCAGAATGGCCGTTGATCATAGGGACCTTGTGGCCAATTTTCCGCTGACTTTGTTTAATGACCTTCTTTCTGTCCCTTTTTGGCCATTGGGATCATTTTGTTTGATCTTAATGGTCATAGGATTTATCCAACCCAGCAATAAACTTCCTCGTTGGCGCATCTATATGGCTCTTTTATTTTTAATGGTCCTGCCGCTTTGGCTGATGAAACCAGTTTATCTCTACCCGCGTTTTTTTGCTTATCTTTTACCATTCATGCTCCTCTTGCTTGCCAATGGCGCAGTTAGCGTCGTTAATATTTCTCCCGATCGTATGAAACCATTTATTAAAGTTTTGATCGCCGCTGTGATAGGGATGATTATCTGGACGTGGCTCACCAAGCCTTCCAAAATAATGGAAGATTTTCATTATAAATTCCGTGAATCCGTTCAATTCGCCGAAAGCGCTGCCGGCAGCCAGACTAAATTCTGCGCTTTTGGCAATGAAGATGATTTTTTTCAATTTTATTCAGACAGGCCGGTGAGGACGTTTAAGACATTTGATGAATTTCGCAGGTTCTATGATCAGGAAAACCAGATCATATGCTTTTGCATGAATGGGCCGCCCATGCCCGAAGAGCATAAGAAAATATTCCTGTTTACCCTTTCACTCCCCCAAGCCAAGGCCAAGAATTTTGATAATATCATTGTTTTTGATCTGAAGGATTAAGCCCGCTTAGAATTCATCAAGTCATGGTAGATGATCGTAAGTATATATTCAAGCTGACGACGCGGTTCATAATTTAGCTCCCTGCTTTTAAGTCCTAATGCCAAGGCTTCCTGATAATTCCCCTTTTTAAAAGCTTCCAGGGCTTTCGCAAAAAGATAATTGGCCTCTTTTTCCGTTGAACCGGTGAGAAGATAGGCGTTTAAAAACTTGGAATGTTCTATTGAACGGACCTGGAAAGGGTATTCGGATAGATCAGAGGCATATTTGATAAATATCGTACATGGGCAACTGTTAAGGATGTCATCCGCATAAACCCTTTCTTTATAATTCCATATCCCGTAACTCTCAACGGTCGGGTCAGGCGATGTGACTTCCTCGGAAAAAAAGTAATAATTGTGGGGATATAAGCGGTAAAGGTCTTCACTTTCAAGCCTGAAGGCGGTACCGTTAGATCTTTGCATCACTTCCTGATTGGTCAAGAAAAAATCAATGTCCCCTGTTGTTGATGGAATGACGGTACATTGGGGATATTTGGTATTCACCGTATCATTAAATTGGTGGATATCGTCTGTTAAAACCTTCAAGCGTTGACCGTAGGGAATGGCATAAAAAATACAAACGCAGGTAAAAACTAAAATAAAAATAGCCGCTAATGGCTTGCTTAATTGATGGCGTTCTTTTTGGTTTAAGTAAAACAAAACAAAAATTGAGCTAAAAAGCCCAAAGCACGGCAAAAGATAATGAAAAGAAAAATGTTTGGCTGTTGCCGCCATATCGATGAGGCACCATAACGACAGCGTCCATATAAAACGAAGATCACGGTCCTGACGGAGAGAAAAAAGTCTGATCGTGCTCCATGTCCACATCGCTATGGCAGTAAGAATGAAAAACCAGTCGGCATGGAACATCAGTTTCAAATAAAAGACAAATGATCCCCAATCAATGAACTTTTGGTCCCCTGACCCATAACGGGATGAATGATTGACGATATCGGTGATCCAGGAGAAAAGCAGTGGGTATCTTGGAATGATAGGGATGGTACAAAATACAAATGACGCAGCGCACGCAATGAAAAATAAGGGTTTTTTACGAAGAGGTACGATCATCAGGGCTGTCAGCAATATAATAAGAAAATTGATCTTGGTCGCTAAGCCTAACCCGCATATAAAAGCCAGGAAAAGAAGAAAACGAAGCTCCTGTGATTTATTTTCAGCAAAATAAAGCCCCAGGACAAAGAGATTAAAAAGATTCATGATTATGATAAATACAGGTTCAGCACTGACATTGGCCACGACCGGAAGCACCGGAAAACTGCCGTTATCAAAGCATGGCATGATCAAAAAGCTTAATCCCGGCACTTGGGACAAGATGGCCGCGAGCTTATCATTGGTCTTGCGATAGACAAAATAGGCCAATAAGCTTGATGTCACAAAGGCCGCCAATACGAGAAAAATAAAAACAGCCCAGAGATAGAATTCAGGATTGATCAGCGCTTGATTGACTGCATCAGCTGAAGATCGCCCTAAATTAAAGATCCAAATGGTAAATGCGATAAAAACTTGAAGCGGCGTTCCGGGATGTCCTACTTCAGTTGGTGAATGGCCTTTGACGATCTGGTAGGCATTAAAGATGTAATTATAAGGAGGGTCGCCGTATTGCCAAAAAGGCCCAGATGCCGCCCTAAGGAGAAATGAACCTATGAGAGTGATGAGCGGCAGAATAAAGATAAAATAAATTTTTTTCATGCTTAATTAAATAAATTTGATCTTCTTCATGGCAAAACCGCACATTTTTAAAAGCAAGAGGCCATGACGGAAGCGCTGGATTTGGGTTGTGCCATAAACACGGTGTTTGTAACGGATGGGTAATTCCAGGACTTTTAAATTAAGTTTCACCGCCCCGAAGATCAGGTCAAAATCACCGAATGGGTCAAAATCCCCAAAATAATAGCGGTTAGCCGCAAGTTCATCATAATGGTGTTTGAACATCACCTTGGTCCCGCAAAGAGTATCTTTGAATCGTTGTCCCAAAAGCCAGGAAAAGAATAAACCAAAGAATTTATTAGCTACCAGGTTTAAAAAACGCATCGCATCATCTTCCATGGGATAGATCAAACGGCAGCCATTAATAAATTCGCCTTTTCCCTGCTTGATGGCTGCGTAGAATTTAGGTAGTTCTTCAGGCGGCACGGTCAGATCAGCATCCAGGATCATCAGGATTTCACCTTGGGCCTTTGAAAATCCAAATCGTACCGCGTCCCCTTTGCCCCGTCCCTCCTGTTTTAACAATTTAATGTCTTTATGAGGATAGGCCTTGATCACACGCTCGACTTCTTCATACGTCCCATCCTTGGAATGTCCTTCGACAAAAATGAATTCCTGATGGGTCCCGAATAGTGGGGTTCTAGACACCGCCTGCTCAATATTCCCTTTTTCATTGCGGCATGGCACCAAAATGGTCACCGAATGTTCCTTGGTGTGGTTGAATAAAGGACGTACCACAATAAAATGATTCAGGGTAAAGGCGTTAAAGAATGGTAGTTTGGCCAAGAATCTGTTAACGATGTAACTGACACCCCAGATATTCAATGGTAATAGGGTGATCCGTTCGGATTTAACAGTTTCTATATCAGCTAATTTTAAGAAATTGTTAATATCACTAAAGGTAAGCCAATTTTGCTCGAGGTGCGGCATCCTACAGCCAAATATATCAGCTATTTTAAGCAAGGATTGCCATAAATAGCTGTAATACTCAATGATGATCCGGGTATCAGGAGTACAAAAGCGTCTTAAATTCTCAAAGAAAGACTGGATATCTTTGAGCTCCCCTATAAGGCCGGATAGGATGATATAGTCAAATTTTTCTTCGATCTCAATATCCGCGATACTTCCGGCCATAAAATGTAATGAAGGGTATTTACTTTGCGCGATCTCGACCATTTGGTGGCTGATATCCACCCCAACCCCATAGCTTGGTTTTATGGCAGCCAGCAAGTCTCCTGTAGAGCAGCCGACTTCAAGGACTTTTTTACACTCAGGGATGAAATACCTGTACTGTTTATACAGTAATGCGTAATAATAGCGGTTCTTGCGATGGAATTCATCACGATCTTTGGCTAAAGCATCGTAATGATCAGCTAAATCTTTTATCATATTTTTATTTTAACTGCTTCCTCTGTCACCTACAATAATTAAAATATGAGTTTTAATTCTATCCCCTTTATCGTTTTCCTTCCCATGGTGGCAGGCACCTATTTTCTGCTCCCTTATCAATGGCGCTCGTATTGGTTATTGCTGGCAAGCTGCTGTTTTTATATGTTTTTTATCCCTATTTATATCCTGATCTTGTTCTTTCTTATAGTCATTGATTATGTAATGGCCATTGCCATTGAATCAAACTACGGCAGAAGGCGAAAGGCATGCCTCATCATTAGTATCCTTTCCACCTGCTCGATCCTGTTTATATTCAAATATTTTAATTTTTTCAATGCCAATTTCTCCAATTTAGCCCTATTCCTGCATTGGAATTTTCCGGTCAAGGACCTCTCTTTGATCCTGCCCTTAGGTTTGTCCTTTCATACCTTTCAAAGCTTAGGCTATTGCATTGAGGTCTATCGGGGCAAATGGAAAGCCGAAAAGAATTTCGGTATCTATGCTTTATATGTGATGTTCTTCCCCCAGCTTGTTTCAGGGCCCATTGAACGTGCGGGGAATTTATTACCTCAATTTTATGAAAAGCATGATTTTGAATACAAACGGGTCGTTGACGGACTTAAACTCATTTTATGGGGCCTTTTTCAAAAAGTGGTGATTGCTGACCGATTGTCTTTACTAGTCAATCAGGTCTTTAGCAACCTACCAGCCTATCAAGGGCTTCCTTTAGTGATCGCGGTCGTTTTCTTTGCCTTCCAGATCTATTGTGATTTTTCAGGATATACGGACATCGCTATTGGTTCGGCCCATATATTGGGATTTCGCTTAATGCGCAATTTCAATCAACCTTATTTTGCCACATCCATTGCTGATTTCTGGAGGCGATGGCATATTTCCCTTTCAACCTGGTTTAGGGACTATGTCTATATCCCCCTTGGCGGTAATCGATCAGGCAAAAAGCGTTGGACTTTGAGTATCATCATCACATTCTTGATCAGCGGATTATGGCATGGAGCTAATTGGACTTTTTTAATTTGGGGCGGCTTACATGGATTTTATTATTTATTTTCAACATGGACAAAAGTCATTAGGGAAAATATCGTCCAAATATTAAAATTGAACAGATGGTCATTCTTTTATCGTCCATTGCAAATTATGACGACCTTTATCCTGGTGTGTTTTGCCTGGATAGTTTTTCGTTGCGCCAATCTTTTTGATGTGGGCTATATTGTCACTCATTTATTTACTGGTTGGGGCCGGGCACTTGATTGGGATATTAATTCACCAAGCTATTTAGGTGTGCAAAGGCCTGAATTTTATGGCGCCCTTGTCCTGATCGTATTGTTATTGACGCTTCATGCCCTCGAACAGTATTTGGACAGGGATAAAGGCCCTCATATCTCCATGGCCAATACCTTGTCGTTATTGAATGAAAAACCTATTGCCGTGCGTTGGGTGGTTTATTTGTCCCTGGCCCTTGCGGTGATGGACCTGGGCGTCATCAAAAATGTACCGTTTATCTATTTTCAATTTTAAAATATGATCATCAAATTTTTTGCTAAACTTTTTCTTTTTATCCTGATACTCTTTTGTATCCAGCTTTGTGTTGCCGAGCCTTTGGTGATACCCAATGAGCTTAATAATATGGAAAAAGCCCTTCAATTCGGGGCCAATGTGCTTTATTTCGGCGATAGCACGATCGTTTACTCATCTAAAACTGATCCCAGTACCCAATCCACCCCGGAATTGTTAATGCGGATGCTGCCTAAGTCTACCTTATGGACAGTTACCCATAATTCTCTGGACCTTCATGCCTATGATGCCTATGTTGATTATATGCTTCGTAAAGGTTATCATCCCAAATTCCTGATTTTCCCCATTAATTTAAGGTCTTTTTCGCCTGTTTGGGCCCATAATCCCACCATGCAATTTGAAAGCGAAGAATTCATCATCCGTACCAAAGACACTATTTGGAGTAAATTTTATCATCCGCTGGGAGTATTTAAATATTTTGAACCCCCCTATTCCCAGATCGTTTATGAGAACACACCGATCGAATTCCATCATCAAAATTATGGCCGTCTCAAAGACCTGATGGAAACAGCCAACAGCACGCCCGATGACGAAACCAAACAAAAGAAACAATTTATTTTAGATTATTTGTATCAACTGACGCCCAAGTACAATAAGATCCATTCCATGTTAAGATTGGTCCAACGTCTTAAAGGTACAGGCATTGAACCTATTTTTTATATCACTCCGGTTGATGTGCAAACCGGCACCCAATTGCTCGGGGATGATTTTATCAAGACATTAAGGAACAATGCCCATGTGATCGACAGTTTGCTGACTCAAAGATCGATCAACATATTGGACTTTTCATCTTCTCTCCCCTCAACTTGTTTCATGTGGCGTGAAGAGGGTTATCCTAATGAGCATTTGAATCTTTTAGGAAGGTATTTTTTAGCTACCAGTTTAGCCCAAAGGTCAAATTTAAAGGACTATAAATAATGCGTCTTGATGCACGATCGACAAAGACCCTATTTCTTATTTTAACTATCCTTGCGACGGTCATCTTTGTCTGGCCGGAATTGAAGTTCCAGGACCA
Organism: uncultured Planctomycetales bacterium; assembly: GCA_964487685.1. Classification (GTDB taxonomy): domain Bacteria; phylum Omnitrophota; class Gorgyraeia; order Zapsychrales; family Fredricksoniimonadaceae; genus JABDGZ01. The sequence goes on along the minus strand of CAZASA010000024.1, from coordinate 18,399 downwards.
ATTGGCCCAGGGCGACCATGGCCGGGACCTTTATGCCTTCGAAGCTGTTTACAAGCATCAATTGCCCTACAAAGATTTTTGGTGGGTGTATGGTCCGTTGATGCCCTACTATTACGGCCTTTTTTATAAAGTTTTTGGGGTGCATATTTCAAGTATTCTGCTGGGTCGTGCTGTTTTGCTGGTTGCCTGTGCATCCTTCTTTTATTTATCCTGTGCCGTTCTCATGCCGCCAGGGCTGGCATTTTTAGGGGCTGTATGGTTTGTTGAAGGAAGGCAGGAATTCATATGCACCTACAATCATATAGGTGGTACCTTGGCTTCCCTGCTCATTATCTATGCCCTTTTCTCTTATATTCGTAAGCCAGCTGCCCGGTATTTATGGATAAGCCTTGCCGCCGCGTTTTTATTGACCTTGATCAAGATTAATTTCGGTGTCCTTGCACTTTTCGGTATTTTAGTGTTTGTTTTGCTGTCCAAGCCTATAAAGCATTTTTATTTTATCGCTTTGGTCCTTTGTCCTTTGGCAAGTTTGCTTATTTATTGGTATTTACTAAAAGACCTTCCCTCCTATGCCATCCGTCAATGCATGCCGTATTTAGGTAATGACCAGCCTTATCATGCTTCCCCGATCCAAGCCTTGCATGATTATTTCCATGGCTTTTGGTATGTCTTCCACAGTACGCCTGAGAACACCTGGATCGGGATCGTCCTTCACCTATCGACCCTTGCTGCTCTTGGTCTGCTTTTGGCAGGCAAGGTTTCCAAAGATTTGGCACGGGACCTTTGGTTGTTCATAGGATTGGTTATGATGTTCTATGTTTTATTCTTTCATGAATACCTGATGAGCAATGTATTTTACCGTAGTTTTTGGTCTTATCCATTTTTGGTATTATTTCACTTTATCATGATCTCAATTGTATTTAGGTTCCTGCATCCCTTGATCCGCGTTCTTATCCTGATATTCTTGTGGAAGGTCATGCTCATGGGGGGTATTGCGCATATCGACAAGATCCAAGCCCAGAAAACGCCGGATCATTATTTAAGCATGCCGCGTGGACAAATTTATGTGGGTAATGAAGCTGCTTGGGTGGATACGGTTAATAAAACAACTGATATTCTTGATAGCAATGTCCCTAAGGACGAATTCTTTTTTGCCCTGCCTTATGATTGTCTTTATTATTATTTAACAGGAAAACTTAGTCCTACCCGGCAATTGATCTTTTTTGATCATCTAAACATCCCTCCTGAACAAGAAATTGCCGTGATCAAGGAACTTCAAGCCCATCAAGTCAATGTAGTGCTGGTTTCAACGCGGATGGTGTCCATGGAAATGGACTTAGGGATATTGGGCAAGTCCTACTGCCCTTTGCTGGCCAAATACTTGCAGGATAATTTCAGGCAGATCTACCAGCAAGGCGGCAATCCGGATCAGTCACCAGGATGGGCTGATAATCATGGAGTTTTCATCCTCAGAAGGATTTAAAAAAATCGCACCCGGGGTTTTAGATGTTGTTCGGTGGGTCCCGATTTACTCATGAATAATTGGGCGCTGTCCATCATGAGCAAATATGTTTGCGTGTGCCCCTGTTTTAGGTTTTCCAAATAATCCGTCGGCCCCTTCAATCTGCTTAAATTAACATCATTATAAACTTTTGATTTGGATAATAAGACCAAGGTCTTGACCGGGTCTTGTAGCAGGGCTTGATGAAAATAGTCCGCGGCTTGGGAATACTGACCTTTACGATAATAAATGACCCCCAGATCATAATAAGACCAGAAAAAATCAGGGTTAATGGCAATGGCCTGGTTGTAGGATGCAATCGCCTGAGATTCCCTCCCCAGACGGTCATAACAAAATCCTATCATTCCATAGCTTTCCGCCTTTTGATAGACAAAATAATGGATCACTTCTTGGTGATAATTGATGCAATTCATCAATTTAAATCGGTCGTAATGATCATCTTTATTAACAAATTCAGCAAAATAATCCATGGGCGGTGTCAGTCTGCTCATGGTCTGAAGCACGGCATTATCCCTCAGTTTTTGATAATCCAGAAAATGCCAAATCAAGAAAAAACAAGCCAGATAAAACACAACGGCTCTGGAAAATATTAAACCCGGCAATTTTCTTAATTGTTGGTGCATTTATAAGTCCTTATGATCCCAATTAAAAAAATAATAGCAACGAGAGATAACAGGATATTCATCGCGTATTGCCACCAAAGACCATAGCTGAATTCAATCTCGCTTTTCCCCGCCGGGACCCAAGCGCCTTTAAATGCCCCATTGACCTCGTAAAGCGGAACCTGGTTGTGATTAATATATACTTTCCAATTCGGCGCATAATTATCGTTATAAATGAGGAATTTTTTATACGGCAGATCAAGGGTCAAGCGTAAATGATTAGCGTCAAAGGAGAGTACTTTTAACCCGTAAGTAGCGTTCTCCAAGCCCATATAATGAGCGGATGGATTAGGATCAAAAGGCCCGAGAGATTGATTGGCAACAAGCACTGTGTTAGCATGCGTTATAAAATTATGACTTAAAACAGCGGCAACGTCATTCGTGTTTGCATTTTGAGTTCTATCCACTAGGATCAATCTGTATTTTAAATAATCTTTTAAGACCTTAAAATCTGTATTTTGGTAAATATTATTGTAGTCGTTCAGGACATAGTAAAAATTTTCTTTAGTGGCGGGTATATTTTCAGTTTTAAGTTCTACCGTATCCTTGATTTGAAATCTAGTATATGGAAAGTCGTAGGCGTACGGATGTTGATGGGAAACTGCTTTTAAGGCAAAATAATGATAAGTCTCCCAAGGTTGAATAAGTATGGTCAAGGTCAATAAAGCATACGCGGCTGCGTTCATCTTAAGCCGCTTTAAAACCAATAAAGACCAAAATATCAGGCTTAATAAAATCATGATATAGGTACTGGCAATCGCGTCCTTCCTGTACCAAACAAAGCTGAAAGCAGCCAAATGAACGATAACAACATAGATCAGTAATAATGATCGTTTTTTAAATTCCGTAGATATCATCTCCTTAAACATATTCCAGTGTTCCATCACCAGCACTACAAAAAGCGGGATCAGGAAAAACCATATAAAAAAATGTAAATTGCGGAAATATTTCAAAAAGAACAGGTGTTGATAGAAAAAATCATAAAATGGCAGTCCGTGAGGCACCATGCAGCCAAAAAGAAGTATACCAAGCAAGGATATAAAGACCATCCGGCGATTGATGCGGCTGATCAACCCTAACAACAAGGCGATAAAAGCAAAGAAAGGAACATAAACAACGGCAAATTTATACAATCTCAAATTAGAGAAGTAGCTGGAATACATCAGGTCTTCCACGGCTCCCCAATCAAGTGTTTGATGGGGAACTGTTAAACCCTGCCCTGCATCAGCACTACCATGGCGTACAGGAAAAATTATCCTGCCATGGGCCGTGTCATGGACAAAATTCATGGCTGGTAATAGCACTAAGATCAAAGCCAGGAAGGAAAAAAGTACCAAGGCTTTATTTTTATTAATGAATCTACCATGTAGGTTTAGGATGCCGGGTATCTGCTTAAAACAGATAAGTACAAAAAGTAACATAAAAAACCCGAATATTGTTAAGAAATAAAGGGGTATATACGTCCCCAGCAAGATCATCAAGGATAAGGTCAATCCCATAAAGAGATGTTTGCGGGGTGTTTGAGAAAACGCCAGCAGAAAATAAAAGAACCAGATCAAAGGCACAGTTACCAGCATCATGTACGAGTCAAAAAGCCTGGTACCCAATGCAGAAAATAAAAGTATCAGATAGCCGGCATAAGCGATGAAACGATCGTTGTAGATGCGCATCAGCAGTAGATAAAAAGCGATCATGCCACTCCAATAATAAATGGCTAAAAACCAAAGATATGACAAGGTATACGAGATCCCTATAGCCTTGAAAAGCAGAATTATTAAATAGAAAGGATTAAAAGCGCCGATACGGCGAAGGAAGAAATCATTGGGGGCCCCATTGATCCAAAATGGGTCCCATAAAGGATAAATGCCGTGCCTAAGATTCTCGATCAAAAACCTGGTATGGTCGTAATAGGAAAGCTGATCGCTGATAAGTTCAAATCGTGAAGACAGGTATCCTCGGAAGGCATAGCACCACAGCGCAAAGGCAAAGACGACCCAAAGGGCGACAAGCCTTTGAGAATATTTTTCTTTATCCATAAATGAGGTCAGATTAAGATCAATTACGGGAGACGATGATCGATTTAGCCGCTCGGCGTCTCGCCTTTAGATCTACGTATTTAACGGCAACTTGATAATAGCCGCCTTTATTGCGGGAAACGCGGATGACTTTACCATAACCATTGAATATATCCAGGATACCGGACAATACAACCTGGAGCTCGACAATATCACCCGGATGATAAGCCAGGGCGCTGATAAACAGCAGGCCGCTTAAGGACATGTTCTCGGTCGTGGCTAATTGCCATAAAGAGTCCACTTTACGATTAGCGTGTTTGATGAGCCGATGGCGGACGGTAATGATGCGCTTGGCGCGCACACTATCCCTGCGTTCTTCGAAATTATCATGCTTGTTTGGCATATACCTATTCTATTTTCTTTATTATTCCCGTCAATGATTATTTAATTGTTAGCATTGTACTTTGCATTTTTAATTAATCGATATACTATATGTTTTATGGAACAACGATTGCGCCCCGTCCTGTTTATTGCCAAGATCATCTTTTTGGCCGCACTTTCCTATTTTGCCATTCGCCTTGTCCTCTATCATTATTATTTGGTCATATTCCCCTATGCCAGTTCGCTTAGGGAAGGTTCGATGATGACAAGCACCGCTGCCTTGGTCCACGGCATCAATCCTTTTGATATGTCCCTACAGCCTCAGTTGATGAACCAGTATGGGATCATCTATCCTCTGCTTGTATGGCCATGGGCCAAGTTATTCGGCACGACCATCCTCGTTCACCGCATCGTTATCGCGATTGGCCTCCTGATCTCTTGCCTCACTGTCTTTTTAGTCCTAAAGAGAATGAAGGTTCCTGTTTTATTGAATCTTTGGGCTGTTTTGATGCTCTATGCTTCATTATTATATCCGGGAACAAGCACCCCTGCCATTGATCCTGGGGCGGTTGGCATGATGTTTTTTTTATTAACAATTTTTATTCCCTGGTTTTATAAGTATTCTTATCCATCAATGACCATCAGCATCATTTGCGGGATCTTGGGCTTTTATACTAAGTCCTATGCCTTTCTGGGCGTTCCTTTCTTGCTGTCGTATATATTTCTTTTTGTTTCAAGGTTAAAAAGCCTCTATTACGGTTTAATTTTATTATTACTATCAGTGATCAGTATCGTGTTGGTTGATCGCATCTTTCCGGCTTATTTTGACAATTGCTTTTTCAGCCATGTCAATATGGAGCATGCCTGGGCTTCCGCGGAACGGCTTCAAGTGCAGATCGTGATGTACAGAGCTCTGCACAGGCCGATATTTATCTTATGGGGCATTATGATCATTTGGTTTGGCTATCAATTGATCAAAGAAGCCCCATGGGCCATTCTTCGAAATAAAATAACAGAAATAATTATGAGTTTTATATCAATGGACATAAGACAGCCCATGATCAAATGGGATTTTTCCCTGGTCCTTTATATGGCCATGTGTTCTTCCTTTGTTTTATATGTGTCCTTGGGACGTCATAGCGGGGCCATGCTTTGGTATTTCTTTCAATTGCTTTCCCCTTTTCTCCTGATAGGCTCAGCCTGGGTCTTTGGACGTTTTAACTATTGGCCTATCGTCTGTGTTCCCTTGTTGATTTATAATTTGCATATCCTGACAGTAGACCACAACTATAAAATTTTTAATAAGAATATGCCTGGCTGGTCTCAAATTACCATGCTATTAAGCCAGCATCAGCATATCCTAAATTCCCCTTTGATCGCTCCTATCTTGGTTGAACAGCATAAGGAAGTTATTGATAATGGCCAGGCAGAATATTTTGGGCTGGGTGGTGAGCGTCAGGGATGGATGAAGAATGTCTTCAAAGAAGATGAACGCGTCTCGTTACAATTGACGTTATTTTTTCTTAATATCAGAAATAGAGTGGAAAATAAAGAATTTGATCTGATCGTACTACAGCCAAGTCTATTGCCTTCAGGTGTTGCGGACGATATCAGGAAATATTATAAGGATGAAGGACAGCTTTTGCTATACGCGCCTCAAGACCATCGCAGCTATGCCGTGACGGTCTGGCTACCGCAATAACGGCAATGGACTTTGGATGATCGTGTATTTAGTGATCACTGGTCTAAAACCTTCAAATCCCCCCTCTAACAGTTCATTAAGCTGGGCTTGATCAAAATCAACATTCAACTTCTTGCCGCTTTGATCAACCTTGATCTGGTTTAAATCGATACCACCGGTATCTAATGGATTAGACATAGCCCTGTCCTTGGCCCATTGTTTGACAAGGTGGTCAGGATTGGTTAAAGCTTTATGATACACCTTTAATTTTTCTTGATGATCGATTTGCAAATCATCAATTAATTTCATGGCTGATTGACGGACAAGATCAGAGGAATTATCCAAAGCAGCATTAAAGATCAATAATTTCTTAGCGGGGTCTTTTTCAACAGCATTTATCCTGTCTAACGCCGCTACCCTGACCTTGCTTTCCTGATGAGTTAACATGCCGGTGAGCTTTTCGACATCCCACATTACATAGATCAAACCGATCAACATCGCCGGACTGGCCTTAGGTCCATTGATTTGCTTTGGAGTTCTTTTACCAATCTTGGCTTGTATGGGTTTATTGGTAGTTGTTACAAAATGACCTCCGTTTTCAAATCTTGTGATGGATTTATCAGCAGGTGCATATTTAAATTGGATATTGATCTTAGGCAAATTGGGATCTTCATTAATTTTTCCGGCACTTTGTTCCGGGAAGAATCCAGCCGGAAGTTTGATGATCCCGTTTGCTGGGACCTGACTGTCCATGGAATTATCTGAGGATTTGAGCAATCGAATATTAATGGCTGCCATGGCGCTGTTCGCAGGTGGAATATTATTAAGGCTGCCATGCTCATCAAGGGGAAACTCGCCCATTTCGGTAATACCGCCAGAGAAATATTTCCTCGGCACAAATTGACCATTGGGTGTTGGATCGTCCTTGATGTAATTAAAAGCACCTTTCTTATAAGCTTTTAAATAGCGCTCATAAATTTGTTCTTTAAGTGTCGGATCGCTCAGATTGACACCTGCAATCTTGTTTTTATTGGTATAAACAGCATCTAATAAGCTGTTTTGGATGGTTTGTCTATACCATTTAGCCAGGATCAGGGCTTGGTAGATCTGTCTTAACGGGGCGAAATTTTTGCCGGTGTTGACTTCTTTTTCGATCTCTGGAAGGATGATTTGGCGGACGATTTGCGAGCCAAGGGCGTTGACATTATTCGTAGAGACGCGATTTATCGCGTCTTTATTAAGAGACGCCATAAATGGCGATGTATGAGACGCCATAAATGGCGTCTCTACAGCATGTTTTTCAATGGACAAATAATCCTGCTCAAGCATTACCTTGAGCGTTGATTTAGTGACATAGGCGGCATGGTTGTTGGTGTAGACCTGGGCCTGATCAGGAAGGATCCATACCTTATTAAAGGTGTTCACAGGAACATCAGTCGTACCGTATTGTTTTTGGGCTTTGGCATATACCTTGGCCCAGAATTCTTTACCCAGGTCTTTCTCAGGATATATTAGGGAAGCTGTTAATTGCTTGAGGATATAATCCTGGGCTAACAGGTCACGCCCCAGGTCAGTTTGACCCAAAGCCTCAGGGATAATACGGTCTTTTTCATAGGGTGATAGATTGACCCACAGGTCTCCCTGAGGGATCGTTAGCCCTGCCAGAAAATACTTAACCAGCTGATTAACTTGCTGTTTAACTGATACCCTGTCTTGCAGTCCTCGGCCTGTATCAACGATAAATTGGAATTCTAAGGGTTTTTTGCGGTCTATGACGAGACCTTTTAAGGTTAAAGGAGAAAAAGGCGCAGATTCCCCCACCATTGTCCCTGGTTCAGGAAGAGACGCCATAAATGGCGATGTATGAGACGCCATAAATGGCGATGTATGAGACGCCATAAATGGCGTCTCTACGCTTTGGGCTTGGACAAAGGGAATATTGCTGATAGCAAAGATAAGGCAAACGAATAAAGAAATGAAACGCTTATACATGTTGACCCTTTAAGAAAACGCTTTATTTTGATTTGATGTTAAAATATAGCATATATTCAGTCAAAAGCAAGTTTTGGGGTTATCGGATAAATGCTCTTGGATGGCAGGTCAATGCTTTAATTCTTGTCGGACACTAAATAAGGGGCGGTGTTTGATCTCGACGTATAAGCGGCCTATATATTCGCCGATAATGCCTAAGCTTAAAAGCTGGATCCCGCTAAATACGAACATGGGCAGTACGGTTGAGGTCCAGCCAGGAACCACATTCCCGGACATTTTGGAAAGTAGCGTATAAATCCCACCCCACACGGCTAGTAGGCAGAACAAGAATCCGGCAATGGACACCAAGCGCAGGGGCATAAAGGTAAAAGACAAGATCCCATCAAGCGAAAACGACAGCATCCGGCCCAAGCTGAATTTCGTTGTGCCTAAAAGCCTTGGTTCTCTTTTGTAATAAACAGTCGCATAATGATCATCCAAGGAAAGCACTAAGGCACGGATAAAGCGGTTGCGTTCGCTCAAGGTATTAAATTCATCGATCAAGGGTCTGGCCATTAATCGAAAATCCCCATGATTAGGGACAATTTCAACACCCAGGACCTTAAGCAATTGATAAAAACATTCAGCGGTGAAGCGTTTGAAGAAAGTATCTGTCTGCCTGTCCTTACGCACGCCGAGGACAAGATCATAACCTGCTTCATAACAATCGATCATCTCCCCGATCTTTTCAGGCGGGTCTTGAAGGTCGGCATCAATGGTCACTGCCGCATCTGCGTCGGCATAAGCAAGCCCCGCTGAAAGGGCGGCCTGCAGACCCGCATTCTTTCTTAATACAAGCACCCGGGTGTGTTCATCTTTATTATAAAATCCTTCCAGGATCTTTTGTGTATTATCCTTGGATCCGTCATTGACGTATAAGATCTCATAAGATCTGCATTTTGAATTATTGACCAGGCCCTGCATGATAGCACTGATCCGCTGATGAGTGCTTTCGATGACCTCTTCTTCGTTATAGCAAGGAATGATGATAGAAATTTTATTGAGTTTACGCATAAGATCTTAAAAAGATAATTTCTTTAAAGGAAGATCAAAGGTATCCGCCACTTCTTTGATCGTTAAATGCCCTTCCGTCATATTTAACGCGGTTCGGATCTCTCGGGAATCCTTGACCCATTTCTTGTAGCCATCATTAGCTACTTTCAAGATGTAAGGAAAAGTAGCATTGGTCAAGGCATAGGTGCTGGTGCGGGCCACGGCTCCGGGCATATTGGTCACGCAATAATGCACCACCCCGTCAATGACATAGATCGGATTATCATGGGTCGTAGGACGTGACGTTTGGACTGATCCGCCCTGGTCAATGGCTACATCAACAATGACTGCCCCTTTTTTCATTTGGGAGACCAGTTCACGGTCGATCAGGCACGGGGCCTTGGCCCCACGGATCAAAACTGAACTGATGACCAGGTCTGCCTTGAGAACAGCATCACGGATATTATGGGAATTACTCATGAGCGTATGGACATTAGGCGGCATGATCTCTGAAAGGTGACGCAGGCGGTTTAAATTGATGTCCAGGATCGTTACATTCGCCCCTAATCCGGCGGCTATCTTACAGGCATTGGATCCCACCACACCGGCGCCCAAGATCGTCACTTCCGCGGGTAACACGCCAGGGACACCGGCCAGTAAAATTCCTCGGCCTTTCATCGGTTCTTCTAAGTATTTGGCCCCTTCTTGCACAGCCATGCGGCCTGCCACCTCAGACATCGGTGTCAAGCACGGCAATTCACCTTGCTCAGTCGAAAGCGTTTCATAGGCCAGGGCTGTGATCTTGCGGTCCAGCATGGACACCGTCAATTCCCTGTTGGCTGCAAAATGAAAATACGTGAAGATGATCTGGTCTTTTTTGATCAATCGGTATTCGGAGGGTTGCGGTTCCTTGATTTTGACGATCATATCAGCCTGAGCAAAGACCATATCCGGTGTGTCTGTGATCTCGCCGCCTACGGTCTCATAATCAACGTCGGAAATCCCGCTGGCTACACCAGCATTGCGTTCAATAAGGACTTGATGTCCTGCCCTGACTAAGGACTCCACACCTGCCGCCACAAGACCTACCCGGCATTCATTATTTTTAATTTCTTTGGGGAGACCGATGATCATACAGGTCCGATCATGTCCTGAGGACGGACAATGGAATCAAATTTTTCAGCGGTTAATAGTCCTAAGGCAACAGCTGCTTGTTTAAGGGTTATATTCTCTGCAAAAGCTTTTTTTGCTACCTTGGCGGCATTATCATAACCGATATGGGGATTTAAGGCAGTGACAAGCATTAAAGATTCATCCAGATGCTTTTTAATATTATGTTTATTAGCTTCAATGCCGACGACGCAATGGTCTGCAAAAGATTCACAGGCATCTGACAGGAGCCTTATTGAGTTTAATATATTAAAAATGATCACGGGTTTGTAGACATTCAATTCGAAATTCCCGTTTGAACCGGCAATGGTCACGGCGGTATGATTACCGATCACCTGGACACAGACCATGGTCATGGCCTCGCATTGGGTCGGATTGACCTTACCAGGCATGATGGAAGAACCTGGTTCATTTTCCGGCAAATGCAGTTCTCCGATCCCGCAGCGTGGCCCTGATCCCAGCCAGCGGATATCATTGGCGATCTTCATGAGGGACACAGCAAGGGTGTTCAATGCCCCGCTTAAATTCACCAAGGAATCGTGGGAAGCCAACGCTTCAAATTTATTACGGGCTGTTTTAAAGGGTTTTCCGGTCAGTTGGGCTATTTTCTCGGCAGACTTAAGGGCAAACTGCGGATGGGTATTAAGTCCGGTACCAACAGCTGTGCCGCCTAAGGCTAATTCATATACCTGTCCCAAAGCAGACTCAATGCGTTCAATGCTGTTATTTAGCTGTTGGACATACCCTGAAATTTCCTGGCCCAGGGTCAGGGGTGTTGCATCCATTAAATGGGTCCGTCCGATCTTGATGATGTCTTTGAATTCTTCCTGCTTTTTAAGTAAGGCATCGCGTAATTTCTTGACCATGGGGAGCAAACGGCGATGGATCTCTTCAACAGCAGCGATATTCATGGCCGTCGGGAAGGTATCATTGGAAGACTGGCCTTTGTTCACATCATCGTTAGGATGTATAGGAGATTTACTGCCCATGGTCCCACCGGATAATTGAATGGCCCGGTTAGAGATCACCTCATTCGCATTCATGTTCGTCTGAGTGCCAGAACCGGTCTGCCAAACGACCAGAGGAAATTGAGCGTCAAGTTTGCCTTCGATAACTTCATTGGCGACCTGGATGATCAGGCCAGACTTGTTTTCAGGCAATATCCCTAATTCCTGATTGGCCATGGCCGCGGCTTTTTTAAGGATCCCTAAGGCCCTGATCAACTCCCTTGGGAATTTATCGCCGCCGATCTTGAAATTCTCCAGTGAACGCTGGGTTTGGGCGCCCCAATATTTATCCGCCGGCACCTTGATCTCGCCCATGCTGTCAGATTCAATGCGATGGTCCATTGATCAGTCCTCTATACTTATTTTTTAATAGGAACAATACCGGCCAAGTCGCCGATCACGTTGACTAATTCACTATTTAAAGGAACAACTATTTTGGCATTTTGCGATAATGATTTTTCAACAGCTTCCAGGCGTCGTAAAAGCTGGGCATTGCCAACAAAATACTTATCCGCGGCTTCATTAACTAATCGGATAGCTTCTGATTCACCCTCTGCTTGCAGGATCCTGGCTTGTTTGATACCTTCTGCTTTTTTGATCTCTGCCCTTTTTTGGCCGTCAGCCGCTGTTTCCGTGGCCGTGGCAAAGTCAATGGCCGCGATCTTTTCATTTTCCGCTTTGACAACCTTGTTCATGGTTTCCTGGACATCCTTGGGAGGATCGATCTCTTTAAGCTCTGTGCGGACAATTTCCAGGCCCCAATCAGCAGTTTCCCGTTCCAGGATCGTATGCAAGTCGGTATTGATCCGGCCGCGTTCGCTATTGGCACTTTTTAAGGTCATGGTGCCGATGATATTACGCAAGGTGGTACGCGCTAAGTTGACGATCTGCCACTGGTAATTGCCGACATTATATTGGCAGTTCTTGACGCTGTTCTCGTCAGGTTTGACCTTAAAATAGATCTGGGCATCGACCTTGGCATTCAAATTGTCATTGGTGATGATCTCTTGGGTCTCGGCATTCACCAATTGTTCGGTGATATTGACCACGTAAACATTTTCGACCAATGGGATGATCCAGTTAAATCCCAAGTTTGCAAAACGATTGTATTTGCCGAAACGCTCGATAAGACCACGGGAAGTCGGACGGATAATGCGGATACCTCCAATAAAAATAAAGATTGCTGCAACGAGTAAAATATAAAAAATATTCATAGGAACCTCTCTTTAAACTTCAATATTGCAATAAATAATGAGTTAACAAACGCACACCGGCGCCGGTGGCCCCGTGACCATAGTACATGCGCCCTGCTCCTTCCGTATACGAGCTTCCGGCAATATCCAAATGGGCCCAGGTGGTGCCTTCTGTAAACTGATGCAAAAATTCCGCCGCGGTGCATGCTCCCCCGCCTTTGATATTGCTGGTATTTTTTAGATCTGCGATCGGTGATTTGATATAGTCTTTGAGTTCCGCATAGACTGGCAGACGCCAGGCGCGGTCATCAGTTTTTTGAGCAGCATCGAGCAATTGACCGGCCAGTTTATCATCATTGGAAAATAACCCTGTATGGTCGAACCCTAAGGCCACCACACAAGCCCCGGTCAAAGTAGCCAGATCGATCATCTTTGTTGGCTTATAATTCTTAACAAGATAGGCGAAAGCATCAGCCAGGACCAAACGGCCTTCGGCATCGGTGTTGCCGATCTCGACAGATTTGCCTGCATAGCCGGTAATGACATCACCGGGTTTATAAGCCGCAGAACCAATGGAATTTTCAGCGATCCCTAAAACAAATAAAAGGTTCTTTTTTATCCCTAAGGCCAGTGTATTTTTTAATAAACCGCAGACAGCGGCGGCACCAGACATATCGATCTTCATGGATTCAATGCTGCCGGTTGGTTTTAAATTCAACCCGCCTGTATCAAAAGTCATGCCTTTACCAATGATGGCCGTGTAGCCTTCAGACTTATGACCACCTTTATAACGGACAATGACCAGCTTAGGTTCCTTATTACTGGCTTGATTGACCGCTAAGATAAGATTAAGGCCCTTTGACTTTAATTCCCTGCGATTTAAGATTTCTAAAGAAACATTCTTTTTTCCTTTGATAAGTCCTCTGACAGTCTTTTCCAAATACGCGGAAGTGATCGTGTCAGCATTATCATTGACCAAGTCACGGGTCAAACTGACACCCTGGCAGGTTGTAATCGCCTGGGTATAAGCTTTTTTAGTTTCAACGGCAATGATAAATTGTTTAAGCTTGATTGTTTTGTCGTCCTTATCTTTGGATTTATATTTATCCCAGACATAGGTCCCTAAGGCAATTCCCTCGATAATGGCAATAATGGCCGCATCGTCCTTCGTATGAGGAATGATCTCAACTGTCTTGGATTTGTGAAGATAAGCAGAAAGAAGGGCTTTACGGACTTGAATACGCAGGTCTGTGAGGGATAATTTATCCGTTTTTCCCAAACCGACGAATAACAGCGTTTTTTTACCTTCGAGTACCGGATAAATCTCACTCTTTTCTAATTCAATCTTGAATCGGGGATGCTTCTGGCCTGAGGCAAGAAATATCACTGACGCGTCTTTATCGTACTTGGCTTTGGGGCGAAAATCGATCACAAGGTCTCTCCTTAACGTTGTTTGAGGGGGGTATAATCTGTTTTACCTTTTCCCATATATATTTGGAAGGGCCTGCCGATCTTGCTGGTCGGGTCCTGGATCATTTCTTTCCAATGGGCGATCCAGCCTGGCATGCGTCCAATGGCGAACATGACCGGGAACATATTCAGAGGTATGCCAATGGCCCGGTAGATAATACCACTATAAAAATCAACATTAGGATATAGTTTACGCTCGATAAAGTATTCGTCCTTGAGGGCGAGGACTTCCAATTTCTTGGCCAGATCAAGCAAAGGATCATTGATGCCTAATTTATTAAGCAGGTCATCCGCGCATTTCTTGATTATCTTTGCGCGCGGATCGAAATTCCTATAGACCCGGTGGCCAAAACCCATCAGACGGAAGGTGTCATTCTTGTCCTTGGCTTTGGCGATGTATTTTTGGATATCTCCCCCGTCTTTTTGGATCATTTCAAGCATTTCTATGACAGCCTGATTTGCTCCGCCATGCAAAGGTCCCCAGAGCGCACACACGCCTGCGGAAATGGAAGCATAAAGATTAGCGTGCGAAGAACCCACTAAACGCACCGTGGATGTAGAGCAGTTCTGTTCATGGTCAGCGTGCAGGATCAAAAGCACTTGCAAAGCTTGCACAACTTCATCAACGATCTTATAAGGATGCGTCGGTGAGGAAAACATCATGTTTAGAAAGTTAGGCACATATTGCAGGTCCTGGCGCGGATACACATACGGCTCGCCAATAGACTTCTTATATGAAAACGCACAGATGGTACGCACCTTGGATAAAAGCTGGATCGCGATCCTGTCGATCTCTGCTTCCGTCGGGTTTTCTTTGATGAATTCGGGATAATAAGCTGACATGGCGCAAACCATGGCAGACAAGATCGGCATCGGGTGAGTAGAAGTTGGATAAGCATGGAAAAAGTTGATCATGTCCTCATGGATCATGGAATGCTCATTAAAGGCTTCTGAAAATGATTTCAGTTCTTTGGAAGTGGGTAATTTTCCGTATATGAGCAGATAGGAAGTTTCCACAAAGGTGGATTTTTCCGCCAATTGTTCAATGGGAATGCCGCGGTAACGCAGGATCCCTTTATCCCCGTCCAGATAGGTGATCGCACTTTTGCAGGCGCCGGTGTTGCTAAACCCGGGATCAATGGTGATCAAGCCTGTTTCTGACCGCAATTTGCTGATATCAAAGGCCTTTTCACCTTCAGTACCGACAATAATAGGACAATCCAGTTTTTTACCATCAAAATTGATCTGTACTTTGTCCGCCATATGCGTCTCCTCGCCTTTAAAGATCATTTGTATTAAGAGCTACTTTAGCTAAAAAAGCCTCGTCCGTCAAATCCGAATGAATGGGTGTTATCGTGATGTATTTGTTCTTTAAAGCATAGGTGTCGATCTTATTATCATTTTTATGGACCGGCATCTTGGCGCCCATCCAGTAATAATGATTATGATGCGGACTTTTACGTTTTTCAAAGATCTCATGGATAGGTTCAGTCCCCTGGCGGGTAAAAAGAACGCCTTTGGGTTTTCCAGGAGGGATATTTGCATTTAGAAAGGTACCGGCGGGTAATTTATTCTTATAAACCCAACGGGCGAGCTTTGCTGTAAATTTGGCGCTTATGGAAAAGTCAGGGTTTTCAAAACAATTGAGGGACACAGCGATAGAACTGATCCCCATCAAGGCGCCTTCGCGTGCTGCCGCAACTGTCCCTGAATAAAAAACACTACATCCATCATTACCGCCAAAATTGATACCGGAAATGACCAGGTCAGGTTTCTTTTCATTGAATAAAACACTGACGGCAAATTTAACACAATCAGCAGGCTTGCCGCTCACCGCGTGGCCTTTAAAGTGGTTTTGCGGGGAGACCTTCTTGGCAAAAAGCGGGTAAAATAAAGTAATGCCGTGACCTACCGAACTTTGCTCAGTATCAGGAGCAACGACCGTCACATCAGCAATTTTACTGAGCTCTTTATAAGCGGCATAGATCCCGTCCGCGTAAATACCATCGTCATTGGTCAGTAATATATGCATGAATTATTGCTTCGCCAATTTCCTCAACACTGTTTGTAAGATACCGCCGTTACGCAGGTAATCTACTTCTACCAGGGTGTCAACACGTGCCGTCACATTGAATTTCTTTTTGCTGCCGTCCGGGGATGTGGCCTCGACAATTATTTCTTGTCCGGGTTTTAAATGATCATCCAAATTGACGAAATCAAAGGTCTCATCACCCTTAATACCTAAAGAAACATAACCTTCCCCTGCTTTGAACTGGCAAGGTAAAACTCCCATCCCGCATAAATTGCTGCGATGGATACGTTCATAGCTTTCGGCAATGACAGCCCTGATACCAAGCAAGGTGGTCCCTTTAGCGGCCCAATCACGGGAAGAGCCTGTGCCGTATTCTTTTCCGGCAAGCACGATCAAGGGTGTATGGGTTTCTTTATATTTCATGGCCGCGTCATAGATGAACATTTTTTCATTGGCAGGCCAATACGTGGTCCAAGGGCCTTCCGTACCCGGTGCTGTTAAGTTACGCAAACGGATGTTGGCAAAGGTCCCTCGGGTCATGACCCGGTCATTACCACGACGCGCACCATAGCTGTTAAAATCTTTGGGAGAAACGCCCACATCGATCAAATATTTTCCGGCCGGCGAATCCTTGGCAATGGCCCCAGCCGGTGAAATATGGTCGGTGGTGATGGAATCAGCAACCATGACCAAACACCGGGCTTTGGTGATGCCGTTGATAGGATCGATCTCTGCTTTCATCCCGGTAAAATAAGGTGGATTTTGAATATAACTGCTTTTATTGTCCCATTTAAAAAGATCGGATTTGATGGTCTTGATCGCATTCCAGTTCTTATTGCCACGGTCCACACTTTTATAGCAACGACGGAAGATCGAAGCTTTGACAAATTTTTGCGCGGCTTGGGCGATTTCTTTTTGGGTCGGCCAAATATCCTTAAGATGAACCGGCTTGCCCTTCTTATCCTTGCCCAACGGTTCATGATCAAGATCAATGTCCACACGACCGGCCAAGGCAAAAGCCACGACCAGCGGCGGAGATGCCAAGAAATTCGCTTTAGTGTACTGGTTTACACGTCCTTCAAAATTACGGTTACCGGAAAGCACGGCAGCAGCCACCAGCTGGCCTTGATTGATAGCACTAGAAACAGCTTCAGGCAAGGGCCCTGAATTGCCGATACAGGTGGTACAACCGTAGCCTACAATATTAAACCTGATCTTTTCTAAATATTTTAGCAACCCGGCGGTTTTTAAATATTCTTCCACCACCTGGGAACCCGGCGCAAAGGACGTTTTAACATAATTTGGCGGCATCAAGCCTTTTTCAACGGCTTTTTTAGCCAAAAGCCCGGCGCCGATGAGAACAGATGGATTTGACGTATTTGTACAGCTGGTGATCGCCGCGATGACAACAGCCCCATGGCCAATTTTTTCTTTGATACCATTTTGGACGTCAGCCGTACTGGTCAACTCAGATGTCGAAAGACCGTACCCTCTAGATGCGATATCCGCGGTCAATGATCGTTGAAAATCAATCTTCAGGTCTTTTAAGGCAACTCTGTCTTGCGGACGTTTGGGGCCGGCTAGACACGGTTCTACCGTGGACAGGTCTAATTCCAGAATATCCGAATAAATACATTCAGGAGATTGCGGCGTGTAGAACATCCCCTGAGCTTTATAATATTTTTCAACTAAAGCAACCTCCAGAGGGCTTCGGCCGGATAATTTTAAATAGTTTAACGTTTCATCATCAATGGGAAATAAACCGATGGTTGCCCCATACTCAGGCGCCATATTAGCGATAGTGGCACGGTCAGGTAACTGCAAAAATTTAAGGCCTTCGCCAAAAAACTCAACAAATTTTTCCACCACTCCCTTTTTACGCAAGATTTGGGTGACGGTCAAAACCAGGTCCGTTGCCGTAACTCCTTCTTTTAATTTCCCTTTGATCCTAAACCCGACCACTTCAGGAAGGAGCATATAGATCGGTTCGCCTAACATCACCGATTCCGCCTCAATACCGCCAACACCCCATCCGACGATCCCCAAACCATTGATCATGGTGGTATGCGAATCAGTCCCCACTAAACTATCAGGGAAAGCGACGGTGTCACGTCCGATCTTACTTTTTAAAACACCTTTAGCTAAATATTCCAGATTGACTTGATGCACAATGCCCGTGGCCGGCGGAACTACCCTGAAATTTTGCAAAGCGCTCTGTCCCCATTTGAGGAACTCATAGCGT
>CAZASA010000023.1:0-29807 GCA_964487685.1 uncultured Planctomycetales bacterium | reverse complement strand
GAGCTAAAGGAATAGGACCCAAAGTATTTATTAAAAATGCTATTAAAATCAAGAAGTGGTTCCCCCCGGGCAAGCCCGGGGCACCTCACAGGTCAAATTTCATTTGACCTGAATCCAGAGCATCTTGATACTTTATATACCTTCGTATAATTTCTTCATTGATTCCAACTGTCGAGACAAAATACCCCGTTGACCACATAATCCCCTTCGCATGATACGCTTTCTCAAATATCTTATATTGCTTGCAGAATACTCCCGCGGTCTTCGCCTTCAGTTGTCCCACCACTCCAGATATCGCGTATCTCGGTGGAATCACCATCATCATGTGCACATGCTCTTTTTGAACATTGATCTCTTG
This sequence comes from uncultured Planctomycetales bacterium, assembly GCA_964487685.1. Taxonomy (GTDB): domain Bacteria; phylum Omnitrophota; class Gorgyraeia; order Zapsychrales; family Fredricksoniimonadaceae; genus JABDGZ01. The sequence continues at coordinate 29,449 of CAZASA010000023.1, read as the reverse complement.
AATCTCCACTCCAGGTATTTCTTTCGCTTGCCGATACATTTCTTTCTTTAAATGATCCCTTAGCCCTGGATTGAAAAGCTTGAGACGATATTTTGTCACACATACCACATGGTATTGCAATCGGTATACGCTATGGTTCGATTTCCTAACTTCCATGCTCACAGTATATCAAAATATCGTCCTTTTGCATTCACCCCCGGGTAAACCCGGGGAGCCCTGGCCTTCGGCAGCGTTTGGATTCCCGCTTTCGCGGGAATGACAGGTTATTTTACGATAAGTTTAAAAAATGTTCGGCATCCAGGGCGGCCATGCAGCCGGTCCCCGCGGAAGTGACCGCTTGACGGTAAATCCTGTCCTGCACGTCCCCTGCAGCAAAAACACCTTCAACGTTTGTCTTGGTAGTGCCGGGTTTGGTTTTAATATAACCTGTCTCATCCAGTTCCAGCTGATTTTCTAAAAATCCGGTATTAGGCAAATGGCCGATCGCGTAGAACAAGCCGCCCACCGCTAATGTCGATTCGGTATTGGTCAGCGCATTTTTTATCTTCAATCCGGTCACACTTTTATCACCTAATACTTCCAAAGGCAGGGTATTAAAAAGAATTTCGATCTTAAGATTGTGTTTGGCGCGTTCCTGCATGACTTTGGAGGCCCGAAGCACATCACGGCGCACGATCATCAGCACCTTGGAAGCAAATTTGGTCAGATAGGTCGCCTCTTCAACAGCAGAGTCCCCGCCTCCGACGACGGCCAGCACTTTGTCACGATAGAATGGTAATGCCCCGTCACAAACCGCACAGGCAGAAATGCCTTTCTGCCATAATTTCTCTTCACCGGGAAGATGCATGCGCTTGGCTGTGGCACCGGTGGCAATGATCAAGGCTTTCGCCTCATAGAGCGTTCCTCCAACCCAAACTTTAAAGGGCCTATGGGACAGGTCGACTTTCTCAACAGTCTCGGTAATGATACGTGCGCCGCAATGGAGAGATTGCTCGCGCATTTTATCCATTAATCGCGGCCCGGGGACATGCAAAAATCCCGGATAGTTCTCCACTTCCGTGGTGGTTGTCAACTGGCCGCCTGCGGCAACACCGGCCGCAAACATGCCTTCAAACATCAACGGATTTAATCTGGCTCGGGCAGCGTAGATCGCCGCTGTGTGGCCCGCGGGGCCGGAACCAATGATGATAAGATTTTCCATAAAAATAATTCTGAAATGGATTCCCGCTTTCGCGGGAATGACAATAATAGGATTATATTAAAAAACTGTCTAAAATTTTTGAACGGTCTTTTTTGGCAGTTTTATTTACCAGGTTATGCAGGATATCATCGTAACGAGGTTTACTTTTATTCTGGTAGAACAATCCAAAATACCGTCGCTCAGCCGCCCCGTGCAAGAAAGCCTGGGCCAGGTTCGAAGGATCATGTTCAATGACCTCGGTCTTGTCCGCTAAACGGCGGTCGGGATCGATCCCATTGGGGTGCTTCAAAAATGAGAACCAGCTTGAGCTCTTATGGTCGAAATTATTCAAGTCAAAATGCGGGCATCGTTGGGAGATATGCACAAAGGCAAATCCCGGATGGTCAAAGGCTGCTTTCATGGTATTGGTCAAATGATCAGGGATCCAGTCAGCGGTTGAGGCCACGAAGGACGCGCCCAAGCCTAAGGCGACGGTAATAGGGTTAATCGGATTCAAAAAAGTCCCTTGGGGCTGGGTATTGGTCGGATGGTCCCGGCGTGTGGTCGGAGAAGTTTGGTTCTTGGTCAAGGCGTAAATTTCGTTGTCATACAGCAAAAATACGCACTTAAAATTCTTATTGATGCCATGCATCAAATGATTGCCGCCGATGCTTAAAGCATCCCCATCACCGGCATGCACAAATAAATTTAATTCCGGCCGGGCCAAGGCAATACCTAAGGCGATAGGAATGGGACGGCCATGGATCGAGTGCACCCCGTAAGTATTAAAATAATTCGGCGCACGGCCTGAACAACCTATCCCTGAAACATTCACTGTTTGGGCAGGGGCCAATTGGCGTTCCACAATAAATCTTTTTAAACCCATGATAATACCGAAATCCCCGCATCCCGCACACCAACGGGGATTCTCCGTGTTCAATTCTTTTATAGTGACCGGCACCGGGGCCGGTTTAGGCGCAGTATCTATTGTCATTTAAGGACCTCCTGGATCTTCTTCATGATGATTCTGGGACGCACCGGACGGCCTGTTGCTTCGGCGATCAGCGGATGGATATCCTTTAATGTCTCGGATCTCAATAATAACGCCAGCGGTGAGGGCTTGAGCATATCACCATAGGCCACTTCCACGGTCATTACTTTCTTATACTTGGCAAAAATATCTTTGAGCATCAAAGGCAATGGGTACACGATCCGAAAATGCATGCCTGAGGCCGGAACACCGTTCTTTTCGCATAAATAAATAGCCTCTTCAATAGCACCTCTGGTTGATCCCCAGCCCACGATCAGAATTTCGTTAGTGTCTTTGCCGAACATCTCAGGAGCGAGCAAAGCACGGCTGACATGATGTATTTTTTCATTACGCACCAGGTGAGAACGCTGATGATTGTCTGAGAAATAATTGACCTTGCCGTTCTCATCGGTATTAAGCCCTGTGATGCGGCGCATACCGCCTTCAGTCCCCGGCTGGGTTTGCTGATGACGGACCATTTCAATAGGTGCTGTCAGGCGTTTCATATGGAAACGTTCAAAAACTAAATCCGGTATATCATCCACATTATCACCCATCTGTGCCAATTTGAACTTGGCAACAACCTTATAGCTGTTCGCTGTCTGAAAATCACTTAAAATAAAAACCGGCACCCGTAATTTTTCCGTCAGATAACGGGCCAGATGCGGGGCATAAAAACAATCGATGACATTGGAAACGCTGATAATGACCTTAGTATAATCACCATGACTACCGCATAAGGCTGCCAAAAGGTCTGACTGCTCTGTCTTGGTCGGCATACCCGTCGACGGGCCTGAACGCTGGACATCGATGAGGATCAAAGGGATCTCAGCAACCGTGGCAAAGCCGATGAATTCCTGTTTCAAGGACAGGCCTGGACCGGAAGTTGCGGTCACGGCCGGCATGCCGGCATAATAGGAACCGATCGCGGTGCCGATGGCTGCGATCTCATCTTCGGCCTGATGCACCATCCCGCCATAGGCTGGAAGATTCTTCGCTAAACTATGCATGATGGAAGAAGCCGGAGTTATAGGATAACCTGAAAAAAGTTTGATCCCGGCATCAATAAGGCCCATGCTCATTGAGGTATTGCCGTCGATCAAGATCTGCTCCCCGTCCCGTTTATGGCTTTGAACATCAACGCGGAAGAACACCTTTTCTTTGGCCAACTGATACCCGTTATGATAAAGGGTGATGTTTTTGGCCATGATATCTTCTTTGAGTTTCTTGCCAAAGGCCTTGATGATCTCCTTTTGAACAATTTCCTCATCCATATTGTAGATATAGGACAACATCCCCAGATAATGCAAATTTTGGCCTTTGCCGCCTAATTCTTTGACAATGACCTGGGATTCTTGGTCCACATTAAAAGGAATGACACTTACGCCCAGTTTAGTACAGCGCTTGAGGACCATTTCATAAGATTCCGGATTAGCTTCCTGATCGCCTAAGTCCAAAAGGATCTTGGCATTGGAATTAAATTCATTATCATCCAACCGGCGGTCAAGTACGACTTCATGGGCAGCCAGGATCAAATCAGAATCATTTCCTATATTAGTAACATCAAAATCTGCGAGACGGATGATGACACCGGAAAGGGCGGCGCGGCTGCGGGCGGGCGGAGAAATTTCAGCCGGGATCATCGGCTCCACATAAACATATTGGCCCATGCCTACAAAAGCCCCCAGCAGGATATCCCCTGCTTTCTGGGCGCCTGTACCGGCATCCATCAGCAGTTCAAATCTGGTTACAGGTCGTTTCTCTAGTGACATTTTTTCCTTTTCTTAGATAGAAAATAAACCATCTAACTATGGGAATTAATGGAGTTAGAACGAAATTCACACGGGTATTTACTATAACATGATGGACTTCTTTGGCAAGAAAAATAAGAAAAGTTTCTTGCCTAAAAAGCCGGGCGTAATTCTTTTAAACCTTTTAACAAAGCTTTGCCCCCGTCAGTAATTTCATCCGCCTGAGGGGAAGATTCTTTTAAAAGTTCATCCAGTTCGATCTCGGATTTTATTTTGAAACCCGCATCCTGGATCATGCGCAGGGTACGCGTATTTGAAGAACCTTTGGCATTTAAATAGCCTTGTAAAAATATAGAATTTGCAGGATAAAGAGCCATTACTTCCATTGAACGCAGATGTAATTCACGCCCGGCTGCCACCCTGATCTCTGCGGTGGGATTTAAAAATCTAAACAAACACAAGATCCTTAGGATCAGGTCCGGCGATAAATTTGATTCCTGCGGTGAAAGGACATTACCTTCGATGGGCAAAAGTAAATTTACAGGAATAGATTCGGCTTTTAACGCCCGCAGGCGTTTAGCGACTTCAATAATATCTGCATATTTTTCCCCCATGCCCACGATCATCCCGGAACATACTTTTAGACCGGCGCTCTTGGCGGCCAATAACGTATTAAGCCGGTCAGCAAAGGTATGTGTCGTACAAATATTAGGATAAAACGATTCAGAAGTGTTCAGGTTATGGTTCAAACGATCAAGCCCGGCCTTCTTTAATTGCACAGCTCCTTCGTTGGTGACAAAACCGGTAGAAACACAGATCTCTTTACCCGGGAATTCAGATTTGATCTGGGATAATATACGTTTAAGACGGTCTACCCTTGATTGAGATGCCGCACGTCCGGCAAAAACCATGCAATAGCACGAAGCCCCTTTGGAGTAAGCCGCACGCGCCTCTTGAAGCAATTCATCGTCGGACTTAATGCCGTATTCTTCAATATCCGCCTTGGATGATTTAGCCTGGGCGCAATAATGGCAATCTTCCGGGCAATGGCCGTTTTGGGCATTGTTCAGGATATGCACGCGCACTTCATGGCCAAAATAGTTTTTGCGTACTTGAAAGGCCGCATCCAAGAGAGGTAAAATTTCCAACGAAGGATCGGATAAGATTTGAATGCAGACGGGCGTATCCAATTCTTGGGCCTCTAAACTTTGACGGGCTAAAGATGTATAAAATGATCGATCCATAGGGCTTAATATCACAAAAAAAGACCCTATTGTCAACAGTTCTGTTATCTTTGGTTGACAATTTAAACACCTAAAAATAACGAAATATCTTTAAGGGGCTCTACACTGATGATCACCGGTGTCACGCCGGCGGCATCTTGCCATAGTGCCAGTTGGGCGGGATCTAAATGGAATTTAATCCCTTCACCGGCATTCTGCACCTGCAATTGTTTATTGACCGCGTTTAGATCAATACCGCCGGTACTGCTTTTAACTACCCTGCCCATCGCCTGGTCTGCGGCCATGCCAACTAAGAATTCCCTTAAAAGCATCACATAATTTTCGTTTTTAAGGGTCCCATGAAAGTCTATGATGTCTTTTCTTAACGGATCTTCAGGATCAAAAGGCCGCCAACTTTGAAGAAAATCGCCCAGAGAATCCCCGGATCTTAAGTGATGTTTACCCAAGAGAACTTCTTTCACAAGACTACCAAAAATAACACTTATATTTCCATTTGCAAATAACGATTTATGATCAGGTTCCTTTTCAAAATGCCTAACAACAAATTGACGGGCCAATTCAGGCAATGACAGGATATCATTATCATCTAATTTAACCTTCATCGCCCTATCACTTGGATGAAGGGCTTGTTGGGCGGAGTTGATCGTCATTCGTAGAGGGGCTGCTCTTTCATTGACAGGCCGGTCAAACTGCTCTGTGAGTTCTAAATCTTCAAAACCATGCTGCTTTAAAAACTCGTACTTTCTTGAGTTAGGTGCATCCAGGGTCTGGACATGTAACGCAAACGCTACGTTCTCAAGGAAAGGTTTAAGCACATCGGGAAAAGCTGTAACGCTTCTAATTAGCCACACATCTTCGTCATGAATCCCTTTGCTTTTAGACAGAGACACGATACCCCTTAATCCCTTGCCATGTTCCCACAGGGCAATAACGGTATCGCCTTTTTGTGTCCATTCCTTATCTTCCAGGTCATTGCCCGTATACCTGCTTTTTTGACTCCGCCATTCATCAACATACTTCATAATAACTCGGGGAGCTGAAAGATCATCCATACTAAACTCCCTCGGGCCAATATCAAAACCAGCATGTACTTGCACGGCATTCATCGCCGCATTTGTTTCAGAAGCAATCGTTTGGCCTATTACCTTTCCTGTTTTTTGGGCCCGGAAAAGATCCACGTATTTATAATGAACCAAGTGTGTTGATTCGGGATAGGCATTCTTATCTAACGGTTGACCGTTGTTCTCAGCGATTTCAAAACCAAAGCTACTGAAACTTGAATTGATCGATCCTTGCGCTTGAAGGACCATGGCCTGATAATTGGGATCATCCCGCCTGGGATCGTGCTGTATAGGGGCCTGCATCGTGATCAAAACCTCTCCTCCGGATTTTAAGATCCTCCCGGCTTCCCTCAAAAAAACCGGAATGACAGTGTTAACTTCCGTGGGATTAGGCATATTGATAATGACCTTATCCACCGAATTAGAATCCAGACCGGTATTGCCCGCATCACCTTGGACCAAATTGATTTGACCAAACCTGTCAGGATAAAGGCTCATCCCGGCTTTGACGGCAACAGGGTCGATCTCATAACCTATGATCGCCTCGCCCGTACGCATATCCTGATGCCCCAACAAGAACATCCCATCACCACTGCCCATCTCAACATTCTTTTTTCTTCCATCATGGATCGCATTAAACCGGTCCACCGTCTTTTGGTCCTTCGCACTTAATTGTGATTTTCCCGGTTTTCTGGCATTAAGGAAAAATGCGTCAGAGATCCTGGTCTTAACACCCTTTCTTATCAGCCAAGTTGAATTCTTTAACACCCACCATAAAGCTTCAGCTCCTCTAACCAATCTGCCGTCATTGTCCAGAGTCTCAATGACCAAATCTTTAAGTCCGGCCGAAATAAGGATTTTACCCATCAAGGTGCCTGCCAAAACCGTCTGCATCGATATTTGATTATTAGGGTCCGTCACAACATCAACCACTCTTAAATTTGTATCTTTTGTAACGACATATTTCTCTTTATTCTTCACACGTGCGATATAGCCATTCGCAATCCCCATGCGCGAATTTTCCTCTTTTATAAATTCCTGCAATGACATGTCAGGCAACATACCGGAACTTAACAATTGATAAAGTTGCGTGCCCAAATGCTGACCTGTGAGGTCTCCGTTTTGCAACAGGTCAATAACAACACTGGTGACCCCGCCTTCATTGCCAACGTTGGGATCGATATTAAAATGAAATACATTCGGATAAAATATATTCCCTTGATGCAAACTAATATAAACTTTTTCCTTTCCTGTTTGTAGAGCGTCAGGAGGTCTCTTACGTTCAGCTTCCAGCTGATAAACCGTCTCTTGACCCGCCTTGTCTATACCAGTTATCGTTTTTCCATCGAAATGTCTCACCATCTCAACCTCGCTCAACATGGCCATATTGGACCTTGTAGAGTCGCTTTGTTTTGATCTTGCGACCAGGATCGATATGATGTGTTGATCATCCCTATTGCCCGTAAAAGAAAACTGCTGTACATCAAAATTATTCCCGTTTAAAAATCGGATTGAATTCTCTAATTCAGTCTTATGGTTACCTTCAATAGAATCTTCCGATAAAAAACCTCCGTTGATCAAAAGATCAACCCCTAAAGCTGAAAGGACCTTCAAAGAACTGGCATTGGCATTTCCATAAGTCGGCCATGCCCCTATATTGACCAATCCGATCATTTTAGCCCCGGGTATTGTTTTATCTTTTATAGACTGTACCACCTTGACTTCTTCTGTTAAATTTTCCTGGATAATATCAAAATGAACACCTTCTGTGTACCCATTGGCCACCATTAATGCCCTTGCGATCGCAACTTGTTTTTCACTATTCTCGACCAATATCGCTTTTTTAGCGCCTAAAGATAAGGCAACCAGGGAAAGGACTCCGGAACCAGCCCCCTGGTCTATGACAACCGAATCCCTGATCTGATCAATATTATCCAACATCGATGATATTACAGCTGCCGTATGGTCATTAAGAGGAACCCCAGGAACAGCTGAATAAGGAGGAATAAAAAGAATGTTCTTTTTATTTGGCGGATAAACATCTCCCAATCTTTCTTCCTTTTCAGCTTTTAGTGAACCAACCGTTTCAGCTGAAAAAGCAGCGCCTCCTACTCTATCATGCCCCCAAAGAGGGACTAAAATAATTGGGCCCAACCGATAAAGGGCCTTGGCCCAAGTTACCCCAAATCCATATTTCTTCTCTCCATATTTAAAATAATAATCAATATCCAAAGGCGGAAGAAGCAGTTTACCTCTTACTATATTGGCAAAATCATTCATTTCAATTTCATTCCTATTAACAAACTCTCCCGCAGGTGCTGCCACCGGCGTGCCAGCTGATACGCTTGGTGTAGGTTTCATGCTTGCCAAAATGTTCTGGGCCAGGCGATACTGCAACAATATTGCCGCGACCGGTGAAACTTTGGATGATAAACTATTTAAACTTGGGATAAGATCAGTATCATATTCTTCCATTTTCCTCGATCTTGGAACGGCCGTAAAAACCAGGCCCTTTAAGGCTGAACCTGTTTGAATTAATTTTTCATATTTATCATGGAATTTAGGCATATCTTCCATGGCAGTTGCACACTCAAAATGCCATGGATTTGAATAAATAACTCCGTCAGACCTCAGCCCAAGGGCATCATAAAAGTTTCTGATAGCCCCAAATTGCTCAGAATTGAATTCTGCGTTATTTCCCGGCACATCTAACTCTTCTTCATGAGCAACTCTTTCCCTCCCAGTTTTAGTGGTAAAGGTTCCATCGCTGACAGCAAAGGATTGAAATCTATCTATATACGAACTATATCTAGACGTGTATGTTTTAATATCATATGCACGTTGCAGACGTACTTGTATATTTCTCCTAAAGCTCCCGTTAAAGCCTGTATCCAACAATAGGAAATCAGCATTATCGATATTATTGGCAGACACCCCGAATTGTTGAAAAAATATCTTTTGTTCATTGGGAGAAAATTTCCTTAATTCATTGTCTAAATTATCATTGGTAGGCATTAAATAGACCCTAGAAGTGTCTATATTTTCCAATGTCAATTTTAGCTTTAGCGCATCATATAAAATTTCTCCGTCCCGCCCGGCAATCCAAACCTTTAATCCCGGTTTTTCCTGTAACCTTTTTTTGATATTTTCAACAAACCGGTCCAAATACAACTGCAAGGCATCCATTATTTTTTCAAATGTCTGGACTTGCTCCTGGTTAACAGGGTTATATCCTTCATGGGCCGCTGCTTCCAAGATTTGCTGACGGGTTAAGCCCTGTTCTTTGATCAAATTAACCACATCTAAAATATCAGGCCTTTCATCTCTTCTGGCAAGAAGCTCATTAACAGATGTGATTTTGGGCTTTATAACTTTCTTGGCAGGAATATATTTCCCTAGCTTGCTGACCCTGACCGCCACCACCATCTTGTCAAAACCACTCTTAATAGCGGCCATCATAGCTGGGCTTCCGACATTTTCTATATCAAGTTTTGGCTGCAATTCAGTTGCCCCAAAAGCCATCCCACCGGAAAAATATTTCCTGGGCACTGTCTCTTGCGTTATCGGATCAAGGTCTTCTTTGATGTAATTGTAAACACCCTTTTTAAAGGCCCGTAAATACTGCTGATAAATTCTTTGAGTTTCTTTCGGGTCATCAACGTTAACACCAGCTACTTTATTTTTATTCGCATACACCTGCGCCAGGATGCTGTCCTTGATCTTCTTTTTGTACCAGGCGGCGAGGATCAGTGAGTTGTAGACTTGCCGAAGTTGGGAAAAATTCTTGCCCTCATTGACTTCTTTGTTTAGTTCAGGAAGGACGATTTCGCGGACGATATTCGAGCCGAGGGCGTTAATATTATTTTTGTTATGGATTCCCGCTTCCGCGGGAATGACAATGGAAGTATCGGGAATGACATTATGCGATAGGGATAAATAATCCTGCTCAAGCATGACTTTTAATTTGCTCTCAACCACATAGGCAGTACCTGACTGGGCATTTTCATAAACTACGGCTTTTTCTGGCACGATCCAGACTTTGTTGAATGTATTGACAGGGATGTTTGTTGTCCCGAATTTCTTAGCCGCCTCTTCGTAAATACGCTGCCAGAACTTTTTACCAATTTCCCCCTCAGGATAAATTAGGCTGGCGGTGATCTGTTTTAGCATATAATCTTCGGCCAAAAGATCACGGCCCATTTCCGTCAAACCAAAACTCTTTGGGATAATACGGTCCTTCTCATAAGGCGATAGATTTACCCACAGGTCGCCTTCAGGTATGGTGAGGCTGGCGAGGAAATATTTGATCAATTTTGTAGATTCATTTTGTAGCGATGTATGAGACGCCATAAATGGCGTCTCTACGGATGATCCGGAATCTCCGGTGTCCAAAATAAATTCAAATTTGAATGGGTCTTCGGGATGGACCTTGATGCCTTTTAGGATAGGTGGATTAGATTCAGGGCTTAATCCAACCCTGACACCTGGCGCAGGTAAAAGAAAATCTTGAGCTTCTGCCCAAGGAATGGGGCCAAGGCTGCTTAAAACAAAAGATAGTATAATAATAAAAGAAAGGAACGGCCTGAGAAAAAGGCTTCGCAAACACGTATGTTTAGAAAATGGGGGCCTACACATATCTATATTAAGTGTGCCCTATAATTGACTCAAAAACAAGCCCCAAGGGCCTTTTTTGGGCAAACGCTTTCCTAATTTCTAGATTTAAATATAAAATTTGCAATTTGGGCTGTATAGCGTATACTTAAGGCATCAGAAACCCTCTTAATTATGGGGGTCCTAGGACACTTCAAATGACTAAAAACATTCACACCTTTCACATCCCGGTTATGGGGACTGCCTTTTCGATCGACACCCCTGTTAAGGTGGCGCGTTATGGCATCCATTCTGTTATCTCTTTGGTGGATGACACCCTTATTGAGAATATGCGCAAGTTTTACTGCGAAAAAGAAGGTGAACCTTATGCTCCTATCACCAAATATGATGAGGATTTCCGGGCCAGACGCATAACAGCGTATTTGGACTTAGTCAATCGCATCGTCCAGCGCCAGTTTGCCGAACTTAAAAGTTCTGCGTTCGAGCCCGGCACTGAGATCACCAAGTATTTTGAAATGCTTGCCGAGGACTCTGTGCTCAAAGCCGCTTGGCGGCATATGCTTGCTTGCCCTGATCCTAAATTAAAGGCAGACCTGCAAAAGAATTTGCGTGAATCGATCAAACCAGGCGATATCAATGTCAATATCATGACCAAACTTGACCGTAATAATTACGACGCCCAAGGTGCGCTATTGCCCCCGGAATTTTCCGATGCGCTCTCTGCCCTGCGCGGTTATGCCAAAAGTAATTTAGAGTCAGCCATAGTATTCTCCGCCGGTATTAACCGCCGCTTATACACCTATGCCGAACAATTCAAAGATTTTTACGCTGATGCCGCGGGTAATATCAAAAAAAAGATCGTTCTTAAGGTCAGTGATTTCCGTTCCTCCATCGTGCAAGGAAAATTCTTTGCTAAAAAAGGCCTGTGGATCTCTGAATACCGTATTGAATCAGGCTTGAATTGCGGCGGGCATGCCTTTGCCACCGATGGATTTTTAATGGGCCCTATCCTGGAAGAATTCCGCGTCAAACGCCAGCAATTGATCGAAGAATTACATAAGATCTATAATGAAGCCTTGAAACTCAAAGACAAGGCCCCCTTTGCCCAACCCCATGAAGTCAGGGTCACAGCCCAGGGCGGTATCGGAACGTATAATGAAGACAAATTTTTACGGATACACTATGGCTTAAATGCTACCGGCTGGGCAACACCATTTTTGCTTGTGCCCGAAGCCACTAATGTGGATCCTGTCACCCTGGTCAAATTAGCCAAGGCCGGTGAAAAGGACTTATATTTAAGTGATGTTTCTCCGCTGGGCGTGCCTTTTAACAGCTTGCGTGAATCCTTAAGCGATATTGAAAAGGAACTTAAAGTCATGCGCGGCCGTCCGGGTTCTGCCTGCCCCAAAGGTCACCTGGTGTCAAATACTGAATTTACCGAAACACCTATTTGCACCGCCAGCCGTCAATATCAAAAGCTTAAGATCGAACAACTTGAGACGCTGAACTTAGATGAAATTGAATACAAAAAGCGTTTTGAAACTGTTGTTACCAAAGCCTGTATCTGCCATGACCTTGGCCAAGCGGCTTTAACTATTAACAGTATTTCTACAAAGGTGCCTGGATTTACCGCGGTTTGCCCTGGGCCTAATCTTGCCTATTTTTCCAAGATCGCCACTTTAAAAGAAATGGCTGACCATATTTATGGCCGTATCAATCTTTTAAACGACACTCCGCGCCCCAACATGTTCATCAAGGAATTGGGCATGTACCTGGATTATCTTAAAAAAGATATCAACAAGTCACTTGAAACGATGACCGAACAAAAGATCAAATATTTTACGGAATTCAAGAATAATCTGTTCGAGGGGATCGAATATTACCGCAAGCTTTTCCCGCAGATGATGGAAGAATCCGTGGAATACCGCACTAAAACGCTCAATGAACTGGAAGACTGCCATCAACGATTGCTTGCTATCGTTGAAGAAAACGCCCAAGCATTCAGCGCATCCATCCCGATCTTCGCCGTGGCGTAAAAACAAGATTCCCGCTTTCGCGGGAATGACAAAATCTTTTAATTGTAAATTTCTCCACCCTTGTCTTTGAATTCTTGGGATTTTTCCTGCATGCCCTGTTCGGCATATTCCCGGACATCCTGGGTGATCTTCATGGAGCAAAAATTAGGGCCGCACATCGAACAAAAATGGGCGAGTTTGGCACCTTCGGCGGGCAGGGTCTCGTCATGGAAACTTTCAGCAGTTTCAGGATCGAGACTGAGGTGGAATTGGTCTTTCCAGCGGAATTCAAAACGGGCCTTGGATAGCGCATCGTCCCAAGTTTTAGCGCCGGGATGGCCTTTGGCCAAATCAGCGGCATGGGCCGCGATCTTATAGGCAATGATCCCGTCTTTGACATCCTTCTTGTTTGGCAATCCTAAATGTTCCTTGGGCGTCACATAGCATAGCATCGCCGTGCCAAACCAACCGATCATGGCCGCTCCAATGGCTGAGGTGATATGGTCATAACCCGGAGCTACGTCGGTCGTCAAAGGTCCCAAAGTATAAAAAGGAGCTTCATGGCAAATGGATAATTGCTTGTCCATGTTCTCCTTGATCAAATGCATAGGCACATGACCAGGCCCCTCGATCATCACCTGCACATCATGTTTCCAGGCGATCTTGGTCAGTTCCCCTAAGGTTTCGAGCTCTCCAAATTGGGCCGCGTCATTAGCATCAGCAATACTGCCGGGACGAAGTCCATCACCCAGTGAAAAGCTCACATCGTATTGCTTCATGATTTCACAGATCTCTTCAAAATGCGTATAGAGAAAACTTTCCTGATGATGCGACAAGCACCATTTGGCCATGATAGAACCACCCCGCGAAACAATGCCGGTCAGGCGTTTGGCGGTCAACGGGATATATTTAAGCAACACTCCGGCGTGGACCGTAAAATAATCCACCCCTTGTTCGGCTTGTTCAATAAGCGTATCGCGATAAATTTCCCAGGTCAGGTCCTCTGCCTTGCCGTTGACTTTTTCCAAGGCTTGATAGATCGGCACGGTACCGATCGGCACCGGCGAATTGCGCAGGATCCACTCACGGGTCTCGTGGATGTTCTTGCCTGTTGACAGGTCCATGACCGTATCCCCGCCCCAGCGGATAGACCAGGCCATTTTCTCCACTTCTTCGGCGATTGAGGAAGATATCGCCGAATTACCGATATTAGAATTGATCTTGACCAAGAAATTGCGTCCGATGATCATTGGCTCAATTTCCGGATGATTAATATTGGAAGGAATGATCGCGCGTCCGCGTGCCACTTCATCGCGGACAAACTCAGGCTTACAATTCTCACGAAGGGCAATGTATTCCATTTCAGGAGTAATTATTCCCTGACGGGCATAATGCATCTGGGTCACATTTTGGCCGGACTTGGAACGTAAAGGTTTGCGCACACCGGGAAAACGGATCGGCACCAGGTCCAGGTCATTGTCACGGTCTTTACGATAAATTGAACTGGGGCCGCTTAAATATTCAACATCCCCGCGCTCTAAGATCCATTTTAAACGCAGCTGGGGAAGGCCTTGGGTGATATCCACCTGCACCGACGGGTCCGTGTAAGGGCCTGAGGTGTCATAAAGCCTGACAGGTTGATTGGGGAATGCCTTGCCCTTATGGTCTATAGTATCGGCAAGAGCGATCTCGCGAAAAGGGACACGGATATCCGCGGATGTTTTACCCTGGACATATACTTTTTTTGAACCGGACAATGGTTCATAGGATAGGCGATGGGCATCAGGAAGCAATTCAGCTTTAATAGCATTTAATGTTTGAGGAGTCATGAATTTTCCTTAAAATGGATTCCCGCTTTCGCGGGAATGACATTGGCAAAAAACTTCCGATGTCAACTGAATGAGGTGCCGCAACCGCAGCTGGTCTTGGCAATGGGGTTTTTGTATTTGAAACCGGATTCCCGTAATGTGTCCACGTAATCGATCTCAATACCCTTGACGAACTCAACACTTTCCTGATTAATGATGATAGCAACCCCGTTTTGCTTGAACGCAATGTCGTTCTCATAAGGGGTCTTTTGGAATTTCATTTCATACGAAAGACCGGCACATCCGCCGGTGACAACGCCGAAACGCAGGGCATAGCCTGTCTTGCCCTCTTTGAGCATCATCGACTGGACCTTGGCGGCTGCCTGGTCCGTCAAAGTCACTATAGGTTTTTGTGTTTGTTGTTCCATACAATTCAATAATAACACAATTGGATTTTTTAAGCAACAGCCGCCAAACAGCTTATCTGATCGGGATGTAGCTCTCGATATCGTCCCATATTTGGGCCAGTTTCGGGTGCTCAACGGCGATCCGTATCTTTAGGATACGAAGCACGGCCAGAAAATCCTTGACCTCAGAGATCAATCCCTTATGCACGGTGAAGATCTTGATGAATTCTTTAAAAGTGTCCTCGGTCAACTCTTTGGCAGATTCGGAATTAATGGTCTTCTGCAGATACAAGATGATCTTGGCCAACTCCCCATGGGACAGCCATACCCCTTCACAGAATTGGCATTTATCAATGACGATCTTTGACTGGGAATAGGTCATCGTTTGCATTTTCTCCACACAATGAGGGCATCGCTTGCCGTCGGTAATGACGCTCAATTTCTCAGCATCCTTGCCAAAGGGGTCAAATTCAAGCCATCTTAATCCATCGTCGGCCTTATTCTTGGCCAGGATCAATTCATTGCGTTCGAACCATTTACCCTTACAAACCAAACATTCATGGATATTGATCCCTTTTAATTTTGCGACTTTTAACTGGCTTTTGCAGTCCGGACAGTTCATTTTATATCCCCCTTTTATAAAACCAGCGCTTGCAGTTCTTTTTGCTGAATATCAGTCATGGGTCCAATGATGGCGACGTTAAGCCTTTTGGGATCCAGGATCTGGGCGGCCACGCGCTTGATGTCAGCACGGGTCACGGCCTTGATCTTTTTGATCACGTCTCCCATGCTTTTAACCTGATCGTTGCTGATGATCACTCCCCCCATCCAAAGCATCTGGTCCATGGTATCTTCCAAACCCAATAAAAATTGTCCCATATAATATTCCTGGGCCCGCTTGAATTCATCTTGGTCAACTATTTCTGTGGTGAGCTTACCCAATACTTTCAGGATCAAACGCAGGGCATCAACGATCTTGGCATTGTCCACCCCGGCGCGGACCATAAAACATCCCGTATCATTCAATGTTTTGACACCGCTTGATACCGAATAGGCGAGCCCCCGCTTTTCCCTGACTTCATTGAACAAACGGCTGGACATATTGCCGCCTAAAATAATACTTAACAGGGCCATGACATAATAATCCTTATGATTAGTCTCATAAGCCAGATATCCCAGTGCCAAATGCATCTGCTCGGTCGCCTTGGTGTACAAATGAACACTGGGCTTGTCTTGATTTCGACGGGCCGCAATGTAGGACGGCGGCAATGGTCCTGATAATTTACCCAGTTTGGCTCTGACTAAGCCCACCAGTTCTTCATGCTTGATCGAACCGCAGGCCGCAATCACCGTGTTAGCCGGGACATAATGGGACCCCTTAAAATCCCTCAAGTGCGCAATGGACATCTCCCCAACTGATTTAGAAGTACCAGCAAGGCTTTGCCCCAAAGGGTGATCAGGCCACAACAGCTCTTCTAAAAGCTCGCTGACATAATACTGCGGAAGGTCATGGTACATTTTGATCTCTTCCAAGATCACGGTACGTTCTTTTTCCAGGTCCTTGGGGGTTATCTTGGCAAAAAAACAGATATCCGCCAAAACATCAAAGGTCAATTTGAGATGGGCACAAGGCACCTTGGCATAATAGCAAGTCTCTTCCTCGGCGGTGAACGCATTGAGATTGCCTCCGACCCCTTCGATGAGTTGCTTGGTCTCGTCACAGGAATATTTAGCGGATCCCTTGAAGGCCATATGCTCAAGAAAATGGGCGACCCCCTTATTATCCCTGCCCTCATAACGTCCGCCGGCGGCCACCCAAACACCAATGGACGCACTCTCACGGTCTTTAAATTCCTGGGATACGATACGGATCTTATTGGGCAATTGGGTTATGCGGCGCATATTTTAAAGGGCACTACCTGATAGCCTTCACTAATGAAGACACATAGCGGCAGACGGCTGGCACTAGATCAGGGCTTCTTTTTTGTTGTTCGATCGCTTTGACTATAGCACTTCCGACAATAACTCCGTCAGCGGCGCGGCCGATATCCTTGACCTGCTGCGGAGTCGAGATCCCAAAGCCGACACAGACCGGCTTATCAGTAAAACGCTTGATATGCCTAACCTGTTTGACTACGGATAATGCTACAGCTTGCTTGACCCCTGTCGTCCCGGTCACGGATACATAATAAATAAAACCGCTGGAGACGGCGGCATTGGACTTAATACGTTGGTCCGTACTGGTGGGTGCCACAAAAAAGACCATGGCGATATCCGCCCGGCTGGCGGCACGGCATAACAATTGTGCTTCTTCAGGAGGCAGATCAGGGATGATCAACCCATCGATTCCTGCCTCAACGCAAGCCTTGATGAATTTCTCTTCCCCAAAATGGAAGATCGGATTATACGAGCTCATAAGGGCGATGGGGATATTTGACTTAAGGCGGATATCCTTGACCATGCTTAAGATCTTTTTAACGGTCGTCCCTTTTTTCAAAGCACGATAAAAAGATGCCTGAATAATAGGACCGTCGGCCAATGGGTCGGAAAATGGAATGCCCAATTCAATGATATCAACGCCCGTCTTATCAAGGCCCAAAACCAGCTCCTTGGTCGTCCTTAAGTCAGGGTCTCCGGCGGTGATAAAAGCAATGAAGGCTTTATTCTTTTGAGCTTTAAGCGATTTAAATGTTTGTTGGATGCGGTTCATGAGATAAATTGAGTGATCTGGTTCATATCTTTGTCCCCGCGGCCGGAAAGGCAGACGATGACAGTTGTATTTCTTTTGACACGCTTGGATAATTTTTGCAAATAGGCTATGGCATGGGATGATTCCAACGCCGGAATAATTCCCTCCAGGCGTGACAAGAGCTTAAGCGCTTCGATCGCTTCCTTGTCCGTGATCGAGACATACTCGGCGCGTTTACTTTCCTGAAAAAAGGCATGCTCAGGTCCGACACCGGGATAATCTAACCCCGCGGCAACGGAATGGGCAACCTGGATCTGGCCGTCGCTGTCTTGCAATAATTTGCTTTTACTGCCATGCAAAACACCAATATCCCCCTTGGTCAACGATGCTGAGTGTTGAGAAGTATGCAGGCCATGGCCTGCGGCTTCGACACCGATCATCTTGACTAAATGGTCAGCATAAAAAGGATGGAACAAACCCATGGCATTACTGCCGCCGCCAACACAAGCCAAAAGATAATCCGGCAATTTCTTTTCTTTAGCCAAAAATTGGCGGCGTGCTTCACGACCTATCACGGACTGAAAATCACGCACCATGGCCGGATACGGATGAAATCCTGCCACGGAACCAATGATATAAAATGTATCCGCCACATTGGTCACCCAGTCACGTACCGCTTCATTCATGGCATCTTTAAGGGTCTTTGATCCGCTTTCAACAGGAATGACGGTCGCCCCCATCAATTTCATGCGCACCACATTCAAGGATTGGCGTTTGACATCTTCAGAACCCATATAAATAACACATTTAAGCCCGAATAATGCCGCGGCCGTTGCTGTGGCCACCCCATGCTGTCCGGCGCCGGTCTCGGCAATGATACGGGTCTTGCCCATCCGACGGGCCACCAGGATCTGGCCCAACGTATTATTGATCTTGTGCGCTCCCGTATGCAGCAGGTCTTCACGTTTCAAATATACTTTCAATGTCTTTAAGTGCGCACTTAGACGTTTGGCCAAATATAAATTCGTGGGTCTTCCGGCATATTCTTTCAGATAGTATTCAAATTCTTTTCTGAAAGCCTTGTCCTTCTTGATGGCACGGTATTGGTCTTCTAATTGGGCCAAAACCGCCATCAAGGTCTCAGGGGCAAAGCGGCCTCCGAATGGACCGTAATAACCTTTACTATTTGGAAGCGATGGGTTCTTCACTTTTTTCCTCATATCCTGTCATCGTCATCACTGAATTAAGCAAACCGATGGTACCCGTGATACGCAGCGGCCACTTATGTTCAGAGGTGTCAAACCATATCTTATATCGGGTAGGCTGACTTTGCATATAAAAACTATCATACGACTTCTCACCTATTTTAAGCGGCTCACGGGCAACTAACTGGAATTTCAGGTCACGGGTAGGCAAACTCATCTTAACGACATCCCCTATCTTAAATGTTCCTTCTTTACGGTAACGAAAGATAAATCCATAAATATTATCCACCGCCCCATCTTTATTGATGATCTGCTGGGTGACGCGGTTACCATCAGTTTTGGTAATGATGATCTGACCCTTGGAAGGAATATATTCTTCCAAGGTTTTCCCATGGCCATAAAATCTTAAACTAAAATTACGTTCGACATACATCGGTTTATAGGTCGTGGGGTCCACATAGATATCTTCTTCATCGGCAAAATTCTTACCACTCGCTTTAAACAAGATCAGGAGGGTGTGTTGACCTTTATATTCCTTAGGGCCAACCAAGGTCAGGCTGGCATCACCGTCAAACCCCATCTGCCGGATCGAATAGAAAATCGTCTCAGCCCGCAGCTTTGATGGTAAAAGTAAGCAAAATGACAGTAATGCCATTAAGAATATTCTATTGAAGATCATAGGCCTTGATAAACTCTTCCAATACTTTTGCCCCGTTAAACAGGGTCTTGATCTGGGCGTATTCATCATTCGCGTGAATGACCCCATGGCTTCCCCAGCCTGTCGAAAATGCGGGAATCCCGTAATCCTGGAAAAATGTGATCACCGTGGCCCCTTGACTGCCTTTTATTTTCGCTTCAAACCCCATCTTCCGGCAAGTATCCACATAGGTTTTCACAAAAGGATGCTCGGTATCTATGCCATAAGGCTTTTGAGTATCATCAATGATCACTTTAAAATCTTTGGTCTCCTTGGCAATAATGTTTTTGATCTCTTTTAATACATTTTCAGCTTTCATGCCCGGCATAAAACGGATATCCAGGGCAAATTCACAAAAATCCGCCACCATGTTGACCTTGTCGCCTCCGCGGATCGTGCCGATATTTTTGGTCGGCGGAACCAACAAAGGATGTTTTTTATATTTGAACTGGTGCTTCTTTAAACGGATGATCACGCGCGCTGCAATTTCAATGGCATTGATCCCAAGCCAATTATACGCGCCATGCGCTTTTTTACCAAAGATCTGCACCCGGCAATGAAAAAGCCCTTTTTGCGCGATAATGGCATCAAATTCCTCAGAATCGACGATCAAGGCGGCCTTGGGCCTCAAAACTCCTTTTTTCAATAAGGGGATGATGCCTAATCTGCTGCCAGTCTCCTCATCAGCAGTGGCCGCAAAAACAATATCTCTTTTCAGCCTAACGCCGCTTTCGACAATACTATGCAATGCTTCCATGCCCACCGCGCAATTGCCTTTGTCATCACTGGCCCCTCTGCCATAAATACGGCCATTTTTAATTTCAGCTCCGAGTGGATCGAATTTCCAGCCCTCACCAAATGGTACGGTATCATAATGAGGGGTGATCAACAGCGCTTCACGGGCTGCTTTGGCGCTGGGCCAGCTGCCTTTAAGGGTCGCCACCACATTCGGGCGGTTTTTAGCGTAAGAATAGATCTTTATATCAAGACCAATGTCCTTAAGATCACGGGACACGAAATCAGCCACCGCGACTTCATTTCCAGGAGGATTGACAGAGTTTATCTGCAGTAATTGGGTAAGGATGGCGATCAGACGTTCTTTATTTATCAACCTAAGATCCCCTTGGCTTTTTCTTCCCCTTCGATGCGTTTAAAATCATCATAATCCATAAAAATGATCTGAGGATGTTCATGGCTGATCTTTAACATCTTGGGCATATGTTCCCTTATATTTTGGAAGGCAATGTATTTAAATTCTGTACCGCACTCCGGGCATTTGGGCGTATCTACTTTTAGGTCCATTTTCTTGCAATGAGCACAGGTACCGGATAAAGCGCCATACGTCATCAGATGGGTCTTGACTTCATCAAGGTAAAACTTCTTATAAATTCGGAAATATCTGTCGGACATGTGGGTATTATAGCATCACGGTGAGTTGCGGTCTCCAATAAAAACCGGCAGTATCATCTGTTTTATTTGTCTGATGTGCCCCGAAAGATTTCCAAGGGCCTTCTGGCAAAGGATGATGTCTGTCGGTTCTAATTTAGTTATACCACTGAATGCCTCATTTAGCAAGGGGCTGCCTTCCTTTTTTACATGTCAAAATCGACGGAATGGATACCCATCCCTCAGGTAAACCGTATAAGTGCTGGAAGACAATTTAAAAGTGTCATATTTGACCATCCTGGGCTCTCCCAGCGTAAAATTAACAGGTGCTATCATCATATTACAAGGATCAAAAAAATAACCTTCTCCTGGCAGAATAAACTCCCTTCTCATGTACAAGGTTGATGCGATAAATGGTTTTGTAATATCGTAATAATCCTTGCCCAAGATACAGACCAAAGGCTTTTGATCTGGTGGGAATTTTTTCCTGATCTGCTGCATGCTGTAATAAAAACGCATTTCTTTGTTATCCCATTGATTTTTATTAGACCATGCTTGTCCCCTGATCAATGAAAGCAATGCAAGGATCAAGATTATCCTTAAGAAAAAATGTATGGGAGCGGGACATTCGTCGATCTTGCTAAATATGATACCCGCCCAAATAAACAAATGCGGCAATAATGGCATGAGCATGCGTTCATTACCAAAGGTGCATTGCCAAGGGTCTAAGAGCAAATAGGCGCTATAAATGATCGCCAACGATAACAAGCTAAAGACCATAAAATCAGATTCAAAACTTCCTTTTTTAAAAACAACGCCTTTGGTCTTCTTTAATATAAGAGCGGTGACGATCATTAGCGCGACAAGAACTAACGCAAAATATTGCGTTCCACTCGTATGAAAGGCCGAACACAAGCTTGACCAGCTGCTCAAATGCACTTTTACCGACGGTAATACCTTAGTCACGAACCAGGGCCATGATAAATTTAGCTTCAGTTTAAATATCAAATAACTAAACCAACAAACTGGAAAAAGCCATAACCAACAAAAAGCAAGGACATATTCCCTGTCAGAAATGATCTTTTTAAAATTGATCAAGGTGATAGCCAATAAATAAAAAAAGGCTGTTTCCCTGTTTAAAAGGGCACAACTGGCAAGGATCAGCAAAGGCCATCTCTTTTCTAATTTGAGCGCTCCTCCATAAAGCAATGCATAAAGTAGTGCTGTATCCAGGATTTCCTGATAAAGATTAAGACTAAGAAATTTTATAAGAGGCTGGAAGGAAAAACAGGCCATGAGAATGATGGCCAATAATAAACCTCTCCATGTGTGCTTGAAGATGCGGTAGACTATTAAGCCTAAAAAAAAGGCCGCGATGGTGGAATAAATTACAGGCACTAATTTAAATGCCCAAAAAGGCGCCATGCATTTATTTAAAACCCAAATATGCGACTGTAAGAATGGCTGCCAGACATGGCTTTGCCATATATAGACAATACGGTCCGCATGGTCTAATCTTACACCGCTATCACCGACAAAGAATGGATCATTCAATATGATCGGAAGTTTGAGGATAAAAAACAGGAATGCGGTAAGTATCAGGCAAATCATGGCAACCGCCGGGTCTTTGGTTGAACATTTACATAAATGCTGTACTTGTCGTGGGACAAATCGAGCGTATCGTATTTAGAAAATCGTGGAAAATCAAACTTAAGTTTTGACGGAGCGATCACCATATCACATTTCTCAAAAGCAAAAGTTTTATTTCTCAATACATACCTTCGATCCATATACAAGGTCGGCCCCACAAAACGCTCAACAAGCTTCCAATAATTATTTCCAATAAAGCAAACCATGGGTTTATCGGGGGCCTTATATTTTTCCCCAAGTCCCTGCATTGTATAATAAAAACAGAGGGTCCCTTTAGTTGGCCTTGTCCTGTTGATCATCTTATGCCCCACGATCATGGAAAACAGGCAGGCGATCAATAATACTTTTAACAGGACTGCTATTCTTGCAGGGAATCCATCAATTTTCTTATAAAATATACCTGCCCATATAAACACATGCGGTAATAAAGGCATGACCATCCGCTCGTTGCCAAAGGTGCGCTGCCAGGGGTCAAACAACAGGTAGGCGCTGTAAATGATCACCAATGAAGACAAGCTAAAAGCCATAAATTTTGCTTCAAAACTTTCTAATTCAATCCCAGGGCCTTTTATTCTTTTGGACCAATAGAAGATCAATAATCCCATAAGAATTACAGCAACAGTAAAAAAAAGGACCCCGCTTGAATGAAGTGCGGTAAACAGATTTGAGAAGCTATTAGGATGGCCTTTGCCTATTGGCCCTACAGTATTGATAAACCAGGGCCAGGACGGCAAGCGCCTTAACCTGGATAGACAATAGCCAAACCAAATCAAAGGGATAGACCAAAAGAAACAAAATGACCGTAAATAATCCTTATCTCTGATGATCCTTTTGAAATTCATCATCGTAATGACGCTCAAATATACAAAGGATGTCTCTCTGGTCAATAAAGCAAGGCTGGCGATGATCAACAAGGACCATTTTTTTTCTAAATTGAGCATCCCTTGATAAAGCAGGATATAAAAAAATGCTGTTTCCAAAACTTCCTGATAAAGATTAAGGCTAAGAATCTTGATATCCGGCTGAAATGAAAAGCAGATCATCATCACAACAGATATGAACAACCTTTCGCCCGTCCCCCGCAGGATACGATAGATCAATAAACCCAAGAATAAGGTTGATATCAAAGAATAAAGAATCGGGATAAAATTAAATGCCCAATAAGGAGCGCCGCATTTATACAAGGCCCAAACATGTATTTGTAAGAATGGAAGCCAGACGCGATTACCCCAAATGCAAATGATCCGGGCGGCATGGTCCAGCCTAAAGCCGCTATCACCCACGAAATAAGGATAGTTCAAGATGCTTGAGGTGTTGAGGACCAAAACAAGGGCTAAGGCAGAGATAAAGCAGATCGTCGGGAAATTCTTATGAAGGCCATGAGCCATCAGGGTCTCTTGTTTATTTTGGAGAGGATTTGATGAAAATTGCGTTCGCTGGAAATCAAATAATATTCTTTCATATGCCATCTCAATGGCTGGTGGTTAAACAAATCCGCCTCAACCTTGTCCAGAACCTTGCCATCGGTGATCCGCCGCAGGTCGATGCCCGCCCGTTGGATGATCGGCCAGCTTCCGGCAAAATCCCAAAGGTGGCAGCGTAAAAAACATCCTATCCCCCGGCCGACGGCAGGCCAGCATAGATTGACCACCGCACAAGCGCTGATCATGATATGAAAATCCCTGTCGTTCCAATAAAATTTATCAAAAAAAGTATCGTTGCAAAAAAATATGGAACGGGCGGATAATTCTTCATTTATCGGCACGATCCTGGTCTTTTTCTCATTGGTCCCGAAGGCATCCTGCACAAAATAAGCTTCAGCACCGTCACAAAAATATAATTCATGGAGCATCGGGAAATACACCATTCCAAGCCACGGCTTTAAGTCCTTGATCAAACCGATCGAAATGCCGTATAACGGCATTTGATTGGCATAGAGCCGTGTGCCATCGATAGGATCAACCGCCCAGATAAACGGGGTTTGTTCAAGACGTGCCTGGTCTAAATATTCAAATATGCCGGGATCTTCTTCATCGATCAGGATATGCTGGGGATTTTGCAAAAAATCACTTAACTTTTCGCGGGCTAGTTTTGAAACTGCCTTGTCTGCCAATGTTATGATGGAATGGTCTTTTTTAAGGCCCGGAGCACTGTTGCCGATATGCTCCAAAGAAATTGCACCCGCTTCACGGACGAATGCGAACATGCGGTCTAAATAGATGTCAGGAGAGCTCATAGTTGTTGGGGATAGAACAAGGCCATGCTATTGGTAAATCCATGAAGAAAATTGATCCCGCCTACAGGACCGAATTCACCCGCGCAAAAAAATCCTGCTGCCGGCACCGGGCCCAGATGGTGCTGGATGATCTTGATGTCATGGTCAGGCACTTTAAACAAATTGATCCCGCGCCCATTGCAGGAAAATACAAAAGCGCCATGCGCGGCTGTTGCCTGTTTCTTGGTCTTATATTGTTTTAATAATTCATGTAGGTCTTCGATGGCGGTCTTGGCATCGCGCAAATGGAATTGCACCGTCTGCCCCACGTGCATATGGTCCCCGACAGCACCTGCCCCGCTTTGGGGATCAACCCCCATGACGCCGCGGATGAGAAAATCACCCCGTTTGAAATTATCTTTATACTCGTTCATGGCAATCCCGACAAAGATCGCCTCTTGGGCCAATTGACGGTCATATTCCGTGGCCTTGCTCAATACTTCTTCCAGGACCGTATAAAACGGACGGCCGGCTAATTCAAATACAATGTTGCGCTGGGCCCGAGTGACAATGAAGGTCTCTCCGATAGGCCGGCATCCCTGCGACACAATTGTTTCTACCCTTAAATTACCCGTCAGACTCACACCAACAATGCCTTCCCGCATGATCTCACCATCCAGGACCAGGGTATTCCCGCCGGGACCTGAGGCCGCCGATGCCAAACCTCCCACGATAGGCATGCCAGGATAGGCCTGGTTCAATCCTGCCAGGAAACTATTGCCGTCAAAAGCAAAAGGATCAGCGAACACTAAAAAGGAAGGTTTTTCATTGGGGTAAACATCAAAATAATTATACCAATCTTCTTTGACCTTTAATGTTTCCAGGACAGGCTGAGTCATGGCAAAAGGCACGATCTTGACCATAGGCAGACGCATCAGCATCAAGGATGCCGACGGCTGGCCTTCGATCTCACGTGACCCACCGATGATCCCGGCGCAAGTACAGCAGATCAAATGCCGTATATGGCCTTGGGCCTTGATGGCCTGGCACAATTCCAGGGGGTCATAAGAAGTTCCTGGGCAAACATACAGGATCCCCAGGTCAAAATCTCCGTCAACGGACATCAACAGTTCGGCGATGATCTGGGAGGCATTACCCGCTTGAGTGATACGATTGATAAACTCCATCTTCCAGGCTTATCCTTTCCACTTGATGGAACAACCCATGGAAGGGTTCTGTTTAGGGGAAATAGGTCGTCCGGCAGCCATATTATTCATGGCTTCTTTTAATTCTTCTCGGGTGACAGCGCCTTCATCCTTCCAATTATCATCAATGCGTCCGTGATAGACCAATGCTTTATTTTTATCAAATAGATAAATATCCGGCGTGCATTGGGCACGGAATGCCTCCGCCACTTGCTGGGTCTCATCAACCAGATACGGAAATTCAATGCCCAATTCCTTGATCTTGAGGACCATTTTATCAGGAGCATCGTCCGGAAAATCAGGATTGATGTTAGGGTTGATGGCTATGGTATTGACCTTCATTCCCTTGCCATATTGGGCCAGGCGTACCACCCTGGGCCAAACGGCCAAGGCATAGGGGCAATGATTGCAGGTAAAAACCACCAACAAACCTCGCTCGCCAAAAAGACTTGAGGATTTATAGGATTTTCCTAAAGTATCCTTTAATTCAAATTCCGGTATCTGGGTGCCAAGAGGGATTTTGATCGATTCTAATAGAGCCATTTGATTAACCTCCGACTATGATGTAAGATATCTATCTAAATAAACTGCAGTTCATTATACGAATGGGGTTTTTTATGTCAAGACTACTAATACAGCAATATGAGATCGGTCCTCTGAACAATTTCATTTATTTATTAGGTGATCCTCAAACCAAGGAAATGGCCATTGTTGACCCTGCCTGGGACGTGGATTTTCTTTGCAAGGAGGCCAAAAAATTAGGCTATAAGATAACTAAAGCTTTCCTGACCCACGCCCACCCTGATCATGTCAACGGCCTGGATAAACTATTATCGCTCAATCCTGTGCCGGTTTATATTTCCAAAGATGAATATCCTGCCCTGCGGCCACGAATCAAGGGCCTTGTGGATGTCACAGACAAGGATAAATTAACCGTTGGCTCGATTGGCTTTGACATCCTGGCGACACCTGGACATACGCCGGGCTGTCACTGTTTTCTGGCCCAGGGCCATCTGATCAGCGGAGACACCCTCTTTATCGATGGGTGCGGAAGATGCGACCTGCCGGGGTCAGACCCCACGGTGATGTATAACAGCCTGTATAATGTCCTTGGAAAGCTGCCTGATGAGACCGTGGTTTACTCCGGCCACAATTACGGCCCCACCCCGACTGATACCATCGGCCATCAAAAACAAACCAACCCTTATTTGCAATGCAACAGCCTCAAAGAATTCCTGGTTGAACGCATGGGGCTATAAAAGATCATTGTAAACGGAAAGATCCGATCATGATCTTAACGATCAGCCTGTCCTGGGTATATTTGTTGATATTCCCCAAGAAAGTCATGATATAGGATTGCCCATCACGCAGCACCCAGGCATTGACCATCTTTAAATTATCCGGCTTGGGCGCCTCTATGGACATCCTGATACCTCGACGCCATCCCCAATGCAGCGGCCTGTACTCAACGAAATGAACAGTTGAACCGAAGACAGATATCATTTGTCCTTTGATCTTGTTGCTGAATTCTTCCAATGTAAATACATCCTTGGGCAATGGGGCGACCGTCACATTGAAACTTTCTTGCATGGGGTCCAGAGCTGTTTCTTTGGGGCGAAGGAATATTACCGCAACACCAGGTTTCGGATGGACGATCATTTTCCACGATTTAAGGTATTTGATCGAAAATTTATATTGGTCATCCTGATAGACTTTAAACTGGGTATTTAAATATAAAAGATAAGTTAGCGCGATCAAGACGAGAATTAACGGGATCGACCATAACACCATAAAAATTATTTTTTTAAGGGAAAATTTCATCCTAATTATAAAACTTTTTATTCTGCCTCTTTAGGTCCAAAATATAGGCGCAGGGTTTAAAGCGGCCGTCTTTGAAACGTGCCTCCAGTTTTTCCAAACCATCCACGAGGCGATCTATGCCAATTGAATCCGCGTATCTTAAAAGACCGCCTTTAAAAGGCGGAAACCCTGTTCCCATGATCATGCCGATATCGACGCTATCAGGACCATCCACGACACCTTCCTGAAGGACCAAGGCCGCTTCATTGACCATGATATAGATCATCCGCTCCATTGCTTCCTGTTCTGTAAGCGCGCTGGGTTTTACCAGAGCCGCAAACTCGGGGTTGACCACGCGTTTTTTGCCGTGAATATAAAAACCTTTGCCTGATTTTTTTCCCAATAATTTCTTGGCAAGCACCTCATCAAAAGCTTTGACCGGTTTAAATCGAAGGCCTAACCCGGTTTCCAGCACATGCAATACCTTGACCCCCACATCCAAACCAACCTCATCAGATAAGGTGAAAGGCCCCATGGGCAGACCGAAATTAGTCGCGAACCGATCGATGGCAACGATAGAACCGCCCTCTTCAAATAATCGACCCGCTTCATTGATATAACCTAATAAGATCCGGTTGACCAGAAACCCCGGCGCATCTTTAACGATCACCGGTGTCTTGCCTAATCGTTTGGCAAATTCCAGGGTTGAAACCAAAATCTCAGGACTTGTATATTCAGTAGTGATGATCTCGAGTAAGGGCATACGGTGTACGGGATTGAAAAAATGAAAACCAATGACACGGGAAGGGTCCTTGGAAGCGCGGGCCATTTCGGTCACGGACAATGATGACGTGTTTGAAGCTAAGATCGCTTTTGACGATACTACTAAGCTTAGCTCGGCGAATATTTTTTTCTTGATCTCCAAATTTTCAACCACCGCCTCGATGACGATATCAGCATCGGCAAAACCGCTGTAATCAACCGTGCCGGAGATCATCGCCATTTTAGCCGCCACTTCAAAAGGCTTCGCTTTCTTTCTTTTCATGGCTTGGGCATAAACATCAAAAGCCGCTTTAAGGCCTTTGGCAATAGCCTCTTGATTGATGTCCTTGATCCGTGCCCAAACACCGCGATCGCTTAACAATTGAGCGATCCCTCCACCCATGACCCCGGCACCGACCACAGCCCCTTTGGCTATGGGCATTGGCTTGATATTTTCAGACCCGGGCACGGATAATTTCTTGAATTTTTCTGTTAAATAAAATAATTTCACCAAATTCTTTGATACGGGAGTGATAGCTAATTGGGCAAAGGCGCTGGATTCAATATCCAAGGCCTGTTGGCGGGGCAAATAAAAGGTCTTACGAATGACCTCAACAGCCTTTAACGGAGCCGGATAAAAACCTTTGGTTGCTTTTAAAATTGATTTGATGGTTTCATTAAATACCACCATTTGGCCAAGCGGATTTTTTTCTTTAAAAGCCTCGAATCCTTT
>CAZASA010000022.1:0-31455 GCA_964487685.1 uncultured Planctomycetales bacterium | reverse complement strand
GCGGTAATTCAGTTGGTAGAATGCCACCTTGCCAAGGTGGATGTCACCGGTTCAAACCCGGTCCGCCGCTCCAATAATATCTTCGGAGGTTGTAATGAAAATCAGCGACTTTTTGCGTAAGGAAGCGGTTACCACTGACCTGAAATCTGAAACGAAGATGGATGTCATTTCAGAGATGGTGACGATGTTGGTGGAAAGTGGCATCATTGAAAAGAAGTCCAAGAACAAGATCATCGATGGGCTAATGGCCCGCGAGGCCTTGGGTTCGACCGCCATCGGCCAGGGCATTGCCATTCCTCACACCAAATCAGATACCGTCACTGACTTGATATCAGCCTTGGCTATCAGCAAGAAAGGTGTTAATTTCGATTCTCTCGACGGAGAACCTGCGTATATCTTTTTTTTGTTGATAGCGCCTTCCGATTCCGCCGGCCCGCATTTAAAGGCGCTCGCACGTGTCTCACGCCTCTTGAAGGACAAATTTTTCCGCGATAGCCTCAAAAACACCAAAACTGCCAAAGACGTCATGGATCTTGTGTCACAAGAAGATTCGCGTATTGGTTGATCGTCACCCATGTCTCAAAATTATTTTAAATGGCTTTATCCGGGTATAAAAGTCAAACGGTGGGTATTTGCCTCGCTGTTCGGCGTTTTGATCGTCGGTATTGGTGCGGTCTTTGCTGTTTCTCCATATCCATTTGTTAGTGGTTTCGGCGTTGTCATCATCCTTTGCGGTATTTTGTTCATTGTTTTAGGCATGGGGAAAATGATCATTTCCCTGATCACGCTTTTTTTACCCCAGCGCGAGCGGGACATCGTTGATATTCTTTACCAGAAGCGGTTCCTGGAAAGGGGTCCCAAGGTTGTTGCTATCGGTGGTGGGCACGGGCTTTCGCACTTATTGCTTGGATTAAAGGAATACACGGCGAATTTAACGGCTATTGTCACCGTGGCCGACAGCGGAGGATCATCAGGGCGCCTGCGTCAGGAATTTAATATCGTGGCTCCGGGTGATATCCGTAACTGTCTGGTGGCCCTGGCCGATGCGCCGGCATTGATGGGGGAGCTCTTCCAGTACCGATTTGCGGAAGGGGACGGGCTTAAAGGGCATAATTTTGGGAACTTGTTTTTGACGGCGATGGTGCAGATCACCAAAGGGGACTTCAAGAAGGCTGTTGAGGAATCAAGCAAGGTACTGGCCATCCGCGGCAAGGTCATCCCATCAACGGTTGAGAATGTGCATTTGGTGGCAGAGTTCATGGACGGCAGTAAGACCAAAGGGGAAGCCAAGATACCCAAGATCAATGCCCCTATCAAACGCCTGACCTTGTCCCCGCAGAATGTCATGCCGACGGATGATGCCTTGGTGGCCATTGCCCAGGCGGACATCATCGTCATGGGGCCGGGCAGTTTGTATACCAGTATCCTGCCAAATTTGATCATCAATGGTGTGACCGAGGCCATTGCTGCTTCCTCAGCGTATAAGATATTTGTTTGCAATGTGATGACCCAGCAGGGAGAGACGGATGGTTTTTCCGCATCCGACCATGTGCGAGTGCTTCTGGAGCATACCAATCCTAAATTGGTGGATGCCTGTTTGATCAATGATGCTGTGGTCAGCAATGAAGAAGCCTTGAACCGTTACCGGAACGAAAACGCCTATCCGGTGGCTGCTGATCATGAACGTATCAAAGCGATGGGAATCAAGGTCGTATCGACAGACCTTTTAAGTGTGGCGGATTATGTACGCCATGATTCCAAAAAATTGATCGGTGCCTTGATAAAATTAATTGAGACCCAACGGGTCATTAAAAGATAATCAGAATGGAAAAAATTGAAAAAGAATTATGCGTGATCAATAAAAAGGGCCTTCATGCACGCCCGGCGGCTTTATTTGTCGGATTGGTGGAAAAATTTAACGTGACCGTGACCTTGACCAAAGGCTCGGAGTCGGTCAATGGCAAGTCGATCATGGGGATATTGATGCTGGGGGCGGTTGAGGGGACAATGCTGAAGATTTGCGTGGAAGGTGACCAAGCTGCGTTGGCCATGGTTGAATTTGAGAAGTTTTTTAATAAACAAGAGGAAGAATTGGCTTTATGAGCGAGATCGTCCTAAAAGGGATCCCTGCCGCACCGGGCATAGCCTATGGCCAGACCTTTACACTGGATAAGGGTGAATTCCTTGTGCCCAAGCGTTCTATTTCCGAGTCTGAGATAGATTCAGAAATTGCCCGGTTTGAAGAGGCCATCAATAATGCCCGCCTGGAGATCCATGTCTTGAAAGCCAAGATCGCCCATGATATGGGGCAGGGCCAGGCACAGATCTTTGACGCGCACCTGCTGGTCTTGCAGGACATGACCCTGATCAACAGTGTCAATGCAGGTATCCGTGATACCCAATCTTCCGCAGAATATGTTTTCTTTACCGTGATCAAGAAATTCGTTGAAGCTTTTGCCAAGATGCCTGATGAATACCTCCGTGAACGCGCCTCTGATGTCAGTGATATCAGCAAGAGGGTCCTCAAACACCTGATGGATGAAAGCAAATTGCATGACCTTGATAATCTGGAAGATGAGCTGATCGTGGTGGCCCATGACCTTTCTCCGTCAGATGCGGTGAGCATGTACAATAAAAAGATCAAGGGCTTTTTGACCGATATCGGCGGCAGGACGTCGCATACCGCCATCATTGCCAAGTCTCTGGGTGTTCCCGCGGTGGTCGGTCTTAAAGATGCGACGCTTCGGATCAATAATCAGGACACCGTGATCATCGACGGTCAAAAAGGGCTGGTCATCGTCGATCCATCGGCGGAAACCAAAGAACTGTACATCAAGGAAAAGAACAAGATAACTGAGACTTTAGGGAAGCTTGATGATCTCAAGGACCTGCCGGCACAAACGCTGGATGGCAAAACTGTTTCGATCGTGGCCAATCTGGAATTATCTTCTGAAATATCAGTTGTACGCAAATACGGGGCTGAGGGCATTGGGCTTTACCGCACGGAATTCTTATACATGAACAGATTGGACCTGCCTTCTGAAGAAGAGCAATTTCAGGCCTATAGCCAGGTTGCCCAGGCCATAAAGCCATCGGGTGTGACCATCAGGACATTTGATCTTGGCGGTGATAAATTTATCTCGAGCGTGCAGATCCCTAAGGACATGACCCCGTTTTTGGGATGCAGAGCCATTCGTTTCTGCATAGAACGCCCGGATATTTTCACGACCCAGCTCAGGGCCATTCTACGGGCTTCTGTCCATGGTAAAATACAGATGATGTATCCCATGATCTCCGGCGTCGGTGAATTGCGCCAGGCCAATGCTATTTTAAACCAGGTCAAAACCGCATTAAGGGATGAAAAAATTCCTTTTGATGAACACATGAAGGTTGGTATCATGATCGAAGTACCGGCGGCGGTGATGACAGCTGAATCCCTGGCCCGTGAAGCAGATTTCTTTTCCATCGGGACTAATGATTTGATCCAATACACCCTGGCTGTTGACCGCGTCAATGAGAAAACCGCGCATTTATATGAACCGGCACACCCGGCCGTATTAAAAATGATCCAAAAAACGATCGATGCCGGTCATAATGAAAATATCCACGTGGCCATTTGCGGGGAAATGGCTTCAGATCCCATGTTGGCGTTTATATTGCTTGGGATGGGCATCGATGAGTTTAGTATGTCTGCGGCCAGCATATTGACGGTCAAAAGGATGGTCCGTTCAGTGAAATTACAGGATGCCCAGCGTTGTGCCTATGATGCTATGCAATTGGACACAGGGCAGGAAGTCGAAGAATTTGTCGCTGAGCAGCTTAGAAAGTACATGCCCAGTTAAACCCCAAGGAACTTATGAAAGCATTGATCTTAGCAGCTGGTTACGGTACACGGTTGGCATCGGTCATTAAAGACACGCCTAAGCCTTTGATCCCTGTGGGCAAAAGGCCTTTGGTCGATTATGTCGTCGATAAACTTGAGGA
Source organism: uncultured Planctomycetales bacterium (assembly GCA_964487685.1). GTDB lineage: Bacteria > Omnitrophota > Gorgyraeia > Zapsychrales > Fredricksoniimonadaceae > JABDGZ01. The sequence continues at coordinate 27,471 of CAZASA010000022.1, read as the reverse complement.
CATTAATTTTTTGAGCGAGATCGTGGTGGTGACCAATAATAAGTTTACCCCTCATTTTGAGCAATGGGCAAAGTCCCGAGGCGGGAAATTACCCATTCGGGTAGTCAATGACGGCACGAATACTCCCGAAGAGCGCCTGGGGTCTGTCGGGGACATTGGTTTTGTTTGGAAGAAAGATAACTCTCCAGAGGATTGGATTGTCATCGGGGGGGACAATCTTTTTGATCAAAATTTGTCCATTTTTATGGATTTCGCCGTTTCTAAAATGTCCGCTGTAACTATTGGCATTTTTGATATCAAAGACATCAGTGCCGCGACCAAGTTTGGAGTAGTAGGGGTCAATGGGAGCAAGAAAGTCACAAGTTTTCAGGAAAAGCCGAAAGAACCGGTGTCCAGTTTGATCGCGATGTGTGTATACTATTTCCCGAAGCAGACGATCGGATTTTTAGCAGAATATTTAAGGGAATCCAATGCGGTGGATGCGGCGGGGAGCTATATCAAGTGGTTGTCTGAAAAGAAAAATGTTTATGGTTTTCAATTTTCCGGGAAATGGTATGATATCGGAAGTATTGAATCCCTAGAAGAAGCCAGAGCTTACTTTTTGAAAAATTAACCGTAAAGAAAGGTGGTTTTAGTGAAAGGACGTTATCTTTTTACCTCTGAATCTGTAGGCAACGGCCATCCGGACAAGGTCTGCGATCAGATCTCTGATGCTGTTTTGGACACTGTATTTAAAGATGATCCCAAAGGCCGTGTGGCCTGCGAAACTTTTTGTTCCACTGGGTTGGTGATCGTGGGCGGCGAGATCACTACGACCACCTATGTGGATGTCCATAAATTAGTCCGTCAAGTGCTTATGGACATAGGATACAATCACCCCAAGTATGGTTTTGACGCCAATACTTGTTCCATATTAAATGCTATCAATAAACAATCACCAGACATCTCCCAAGGGGTTGATTCCGGGGGTGCCGGGGACCAGGGCATTATGTTCGGCTATGCCTGTGATGAAACCCACGAACTAATGCCTTTGGCGATCATGATGGCCCATCGTTTGGTCCAACGTGTCGAAGAGGTGCGTAAAACAGGGATCTTGAATTATCTGGGGCCTGATTGTAAATCACAGGTCACCATCGAATATGAAGATGATAAGCCTCTGCGCATTGACGCGGTGGTCCTGGCTTGCCAGCATACGGAAGAGATCCTGGACAAGACCGGCAAGCGCATCACTGAAAAGGCCAAGCAGGAGATCATCAAGACCGTGGCCCATCCTATCGTGGGCAAGATGATCGACAAGCATACCAAATTTTATGTCAATGAGACCGGCAAGTTCGTTGTCGGCGGTCCGCAAAGCGATACCGGGGTGACCGGCCGCAAGATCATCGTCGATACCTATGGTGGTGTTGTGCCTCATGGCGGCGGGGCGTTTTCAGGCAAGGACCCCACCAAGGTCGACCGTTCCGCGGCATATATGGCCCGTTATATCTGTAAAAATATCGTTGCCGCAGGGCTGGCCAAGAAATGCATGCTCCAGGTCGGCTATGCCATCGGGTTTCCCCAGCCGGTGTCAGTCATGGTGGAAACTTATGGAACAGGTATTATTTCCGAGCAGCATCTGGTCAAGCTTGTTCGCAAGCACTTTGACCTTTCGCCGCGCGGCATTATCAGTACCCTTGATCTGCGCCGTCCGATTTATTTAAAGACAGCTTCCTACGGTCATTTCGGCCGTCCGGGATTTTCATGGGAAAAAACCGACAAGGCTGATGCCTTAAAGAAGGATGCCTAAAACCATTTCAAAACCATCCTAACACCGGGTGTTGTGGAGGTCCTATGAGAAAAATAGTTTCAGATTATAAGGTCAAGGACATGTCCCTGGCTGCTTGGGGACGTAAAGAGATTGAAATCGCCCAAACAGAGATGCCGGGATTAATGGCCCTTCGTAAAGAGTTCGCAGGCAAACAGCCTCTTAAAGGAGCCAGGATCGCGGGTTGTATCCATATGACCATTGAGACCGCTGTTCTGATCGAGACCCTTGTGACGCTGGGGGCCAAGGTGCGCTGGTCTTCCTGCAATATTTTTTCAACCCAGGACCATGCTGCCGCGGCGATCGCGGCCGTTGGTATTCCGGTCTTTGCCTGGAAAGGTGAAACTCTTTCCGAATATGACTGGTGTGTGGAGAAGACCATCCATTGGCCGGACGGTCAGGGCCCAAATATGATCCTGGATGATGGCGGCGATCTGACCATCATGATCCACGATAAATATCCGCAATATTTAAAAAGCATCCGCGGCCTTTCGGAAGAAACGACGACGGGTGTGCACCGTTTATATGAAATGATGAGCAAAGGCACCTTAAAAGTACCGGCCATCAATGTCAATGACTCGGTGACCAAGTCTAAATTCGATAATTTATATGGCTGTCGTGAATCCTTGATCGACGGTATTAAACGCGCCACCGACCGCATGATCGCGGGTAAGGTCTGTGTTGTTGCCGGTTATGGCGATGTGGGCAAAGGTTGTGTTCAGTCTTTTAAGGGATTGGGTGGACGCATCATCGTGACTGAAATTGATCCCATCTGTGCTTTGCAGGCCGCGATGGAAGGTTATCAAGTGATGCCTATGAGAGAGGCCGCCAAGATCGGCGATATATTTGTCACTGCCACTGGTTGTGTCAGTGTCATCACCGGCAAACATTTGGATGTGATGAAAAGCGGGGCGATAGTATGCAATATCGGGCATTTTGATTCTGAGATCGATATTGCCTATTTGAATAAACGCAAAGATATTAAAAAGATCCAGATCAAGCCGCAGGTAGACCAATATGTTTATCCCAATGGCAAAAAGATCATTATTCTGGCCGAAGGAAGGCTGGTCAATTTAGGCTGTGCCATGGGACATCCTTCATTTGTGATGAGCAATTCTTTCACGAATCAGGTTTTAGCTCAAATGGAACTTTGGCAAAACGGCGATAAGTATGAGAACAAGGTCTATACGTTGCCGAAGAATTTGGATGAAAAGGTGGCCAGCCTGCATTTAGCTAAGGTCGGGGCAAGGCTGGATGTTTTGACAGCCGAGCAAGCTAAATACCTGGGCGTTAAGCCCCAGGGGCCTTTTAAGCCAGACCATTATCGTTATTGACCTGTTGTCACCCGCATTTTTGATCGTACATTAACATGGCCAATAAAATAAAGAAAATCGGGATATTGACCTCCGGCGGCGACGGGCCGGGGATGAACGCGGCCATCCGTTCCGTGGTGCGCTATTCCCTGCATTATGGGATCGAAGTAGCCGGGATCATGCGAGGTTTTCAAGGGCTCTTGGATGATGATATCATTCCTTTGAACCACCGTTCCGTATCCAATATCATTAATAGGGGCGGGACCATATTAAAGACCGCCCGTTCAAAAGAATTTGCCACGGATGAAGGGAAAAAGAAGGCGGCCAAGGTTCTGGAGAAGGACGGCATTGATGCCTTGATCGTGGTTGGCGGGGACGGTTCCTATCAGGGGGCCAGCCGTCTGGGAGATCTGTGCGGAATACCGGCCATTGGGTTGCCGGGTACCATTGATAATGACCTAAACGGCACAGATCAGACCATTGGCTGTTCAACAGCCATCAATACGGCGCTTGAGTCCATTGACAAGATCCGTGACACAGCCCAAAGCATGGAACGCATCTTTGTGGTTGAGGTCATGGGTAATAATAGCGGGTATATCGCCATGGAGGTTGCTCTTGCAGCCGGCGCGGAAGATGTTATAATACCCGAACGTGTATTTGATTATGAAGCCATGCATGATGAAGTGGTGAAGGGAAATACCAAGGGAAAGATCAGCTGGATCATCATTGTTGCGGAGGGTGCAGGCAAAGCCCGTATTGTGGCTGAAAATATCACCAAAGCGGTTGGTTTGGAAACCAGGTATGTGGTGTTGGGGCATGTGCAACGGGGCGGTATCCCCAGCGGTCAGGACAGGATCCTGGCCACCCGACTTGGGGCATCAGCGGTCGATCTATTGCTTAATGGTATTTACGGTAAGGCTGTCGGCGTTTTACAGGACAAAATCAATGTTGTTGATCTGAAAGATGCCACTCGCCGGATCCATGAGGACATGGACCGGCGTTATCAATTATTGAAGATCTTAACTTAAACTAGAAGGGGTGAAGCATGCCAGTCAATTCAGCTTTTGATGTTGATGCAACAGTGCAAAAATTGGTGTTGACCGATAATATTAAGGAAAAAGAGACCTTGGCCCGTGAGATCCAGGCCGAGGCCAAATCCAAAGGCATATTTTCAGCGTCGATCCATGATGTGTATAAGGCCCGCGGTAAAGGCAAAGGCAAGAATTTCACTGTTCCGGCCATGAACCTGCGTTCCTTGACCTATTATCTGGCCCGTGCTATTTTCCGTACCGCCAAAAAACTTAATTCCGGCGCTTTTATTTTTGAGATCGCCAAATCTGAAATGGGCTATACATCACAGACACCCATTGAATACGTCGGTGTTATCCTGGGAGCTGCTATTAAGGAAGGGTATAGCGGCCCGGTGTTTATCCAGGGCGATCATTGCCAGATCAAGGCCAGCGCTTATTTTGAAAATAGGTCTAAGGAAGTCGAAGGATTAAAGAACATGGTGGCTGATTGCGTGGCTGCCGGTTTCTATAATATTGACGTTGATTCCTCAACCACGGTTAAATTAGACCGCCCGACCCTGACAGAACAACAGCGCGATAATTTCGAGGTTTGCGCGGATATGTCCAAATTTATCCGCCAGATCCAGCCTAAAGGCATCGAAATATCCATCGGCGGCGAGATCGGTGAAGTAGGTCATAAGAATTCAACGGTACAAGAGCTTGAAGCATTTTGTGATGGTTACAATAAATCCCTGCCCAAGGGTATGGAGGGATTAAGCAAGATCTCTGTTCAAACAGGTACCTCCCACGGCGGGGTTGTTTTGCCCGACGGGACGATCGCCAAGGTCAAGGTTGATTTTGATACCTTAAAGGACCTTTCCAAAGCGGCCCAGACCAAATACGGCATGGGTGGTGCTGTCCAGCATGGCGCATCAACCTTGCCGGATGAGGCGTTCAATAAATTCCCGGAGATCAATACCATTGAGATCCATTTGGCGACCAATTTCCAGAACAAGATCTTAGACAGCAAATTATTCCCTAAAGATCTTTATGCCAAGATGGTCGAGTGGACCAAGGCCAATTGCCAAAGTGAACGCAAGGCCACGGATACCGATGAGCAATATATCTACAAGGCCCGCAAGCGTGCTTTGGGACAATTTAAAAAAGAGATCATGACCATGCCTGAAAATATCAAAGCAGGCATTTCAGCGGAACTTGAAAAGTCTTTTGAGTTTTTGTTTAAACAGCTTAATGTCAACGATACAAAGGATTTCGTGACCCAAACAATTAAACCAGTCCATGCAACGATCGGATTACGTCATACACAGGCACATTTAGACGGTGAAGGGGATGATTAATGGCTAAGATATTTTACGAAAAAGATTGTGACATCAACGATATTAAGGACAAAACGATCGCCGTCGTGGGTTATGGCATCCAGGGGCGCGGTCAGGCATTGAATTTACGTGACAGCGGGCTTAAGGTCATCATTGCCCAGCGACCGGGTGGACCTAATTACGATAAGGCCATCAAGGACGGCTTTAAACCGGTGACTGTTGAAGAAGCCACCCAAAAAGCAGATGTGATCATCATCCTGACCCAGGACCATTTGCAGGCGGATATTTACAAGAATTCGATCAAGCCATATTTGACCAAGGGCAAGGCCCTGGCATTTTCGCATGGTTTTAATATCCATTTTAAATTCATTGTCCCGCCTAAAAATGTCGATGTGTTTATGATCGCCCCTAAAGGACCTGGGGCCTTGGTGCGGCGTCAATATGAAGAAGGACGCGGCGTGCCGTGTTTGGTTGCGGTGCATCAAAATGCCACGGGCAAGGCCTTGAAGATCGCCTTGGGATATGCCAAAGGCATCGGCGGCTCAAGGGCCGGGATCATTCAGACCACCTTTAAAGAAGAGACAGAAACTGATCTTTTCGGTGAACAGGCGGTGTTGTGCGGGGGTGCCAGTGAATTGGTCAAGGCAGGTTTTGAAACATTGACCAAGGCCGGTTATCAGCCTGAGATCGCCTATTTTGAATGTTTGCATGAATTAAAATTGATCGTTGATCTGATCTATGAGGACGGGATCACAGGCATGCGCAAGCGTGTGTCCGACACCGCGGAATACGGCGACATGACCAGGGGCAAGCGCATCGTTAATGAGCGTACCCGTCGGGAAATGAAAAAGATCCTTAAAGAGATCCAAAAAGGAAAATTTGCCAAAGAATGGATGTCTGAAAATAAAAATGGCCGTAAGAATTTCCTCAAGATGCGCAAAGCCGGAGAGAAGCATCCGGTTGAAAAAGTAGGAAAAAAGCTGCGGGCCATGATGAGCTGGATGAAAAAATAAGTCAGTGAACCAACATTGTTCATTGCAAAAACAAGATATTCCCCACAGGATCGATGTCATTGTCTATTTGCACAATGATATGCCTGCCATCAAGGAATGCCTGCAGTCGATTGTCAGCTGCTCGAGTGCCTATCAATTGGTCATCATCAATGACCATCTTGACCATCAGATCACTGCTTTTTTAAGTCAATTCTCTTGCCTGCATCCCTGCCGTTTGATTGAAAATTTTGATACGCTGGGTTTTACCAGGTCAGTGAACAAAGCGCTCCAAGCGACAACTGCGCCGTATGTGGCGCTATTGGATTCCCATGTCATCGTCACGGAAAACTGGCTGGAAAATCTGCTCGATGCGCTTAATTGCGATGATGCCGCGGGTATCGTTACTCCTTTATTGGACATTGAAATCTTCCAACGCAAAGAGGACATGGTCTATGATCTGGAAATGGCCGCGAATATTGTAGAAAATGCTTTTTGCGGCGGATCTCCGGAAATTTTGTTGGAAGGCCGTCCCTGCTGGATGGCCAAAAGAAGTCATTTAGGCAAGGTGAAAACGGCCACCCTTGCCGCTAAAGCCTTGGTGTCATCAAGGGAGGGGTACATCATGGCCGGTCATGGACCGGAATTTAGCAAGATCATCGATAATATCCATGATCTGATGTCTTCGGTTGACTTAAAAGTATTAAAAGATAAATCGATCTTATTTTTAATGCCAAGTTCCGGTGGCAGCGGAGGGGCCAATTGCGTGGTTGATGAAATGCTGGGGCTTCGACGATGCGGGATCAATGCCAAGGTCGCGGTGCCGGAAATATATTTGAATAGGTTTTTGGCTTACTATCCCCAAGCTGGCGGATGTCTATGTGCCTATACCGAAGAGGGAAATGAATTATTGGATATGGCCTCCAGTGTTGATATCGCCATTGCCGTTAATCATTCTTCAGTCAGAGATTTAAAACGAATGGTAGATCACGCCCAAAAGATCATTCCTATGTATTATATCCAGGACCATGAAGTTTGGTTTTATCCAAAGCACGATTTAAAAAGGACCACTGAAGCGGCTAAGTCGTATACCTTGGTGCCTGCCATGGTCTCTTTTGCAAAAACCAATTGGTTATGTGATCTGATCCATGCATGGTATGGCATTTATGTGCGTAAGATAACGCCGGGTTTAGATAAAAATATATTCAATCCCTACCCTCATCGATCATTAAAGGCCAAAGGACCTGTTAGGATATCAGCCATGGTCCGTCCCCAAAGTCTAATCCGCGCTCCCCGGGAAACGATGGAAATTTTAAAGGTCATCAAGAACACCTATAAGAACAGGGTGGATATCAGGGTTTTTGGATGCACGGACGAAGAATTGGATATGATGGACGAGTCCCGGGGATTTCATTTTGTCAATGAGGGAGAGCTAACAAGGCCAGAAATTGGCCAATTATTAAGCGGCTGTGATATATTTATCGATGCGTCCCTTTACCAGGCTTTTGGATGTACAGGCTTGGAAGCCATGGCGGTTGGCTGTGCGCCCATATTACCGGCTAATTGCGGCACCAGTGAATATGCCCTTGACCGTCAGAATTGTTTGCTTGTCAATACCGAAAACGAGAGGGATGTGATCTCAGCCATCGCTTTACTCATTGAAGATAAAGACCTGTTGTTGCATATCAAGGACAACGGGATAAAGACAGGAAGGTCGTACTCATTACGCAAGGCTGTTTGGTCCCAGATACTGCTGTTCTGCCAATGTTTGGCCAATGTTAATTCAATCAAGGTCTAAATAAATATGAGCATTACATTAGGTGTATTATATCTGTATTATCCCGATACCGATAAATATCAAAAAGAAAAACCGATGGCGGCCTTAAAGAAAATCATTGCCCGTTTGTCCTGCCAGGCCCATATCATTTACATCAATAATGCTGCCTCTAAGGACTATGTTCAACAAATATCAGACCATGAGTATGAGATCAGCGGGGACAATAGTTCTTTTGAGTTTTCAGGCTGGCAAAAGGGATTGGATTTTATCAAGGACAAAGGACTTTGCTGTGATGCCTTTCTTTTTGCCAATGATATGTTCCTTCATGATTCTTTAGTGGATCGATGGAGGATCAATGACGATGCGCTCAAGGGTGCGATCAAATATAAAGCCATGGTGGGTAAAAAAGCGCATTTACCGGTTGAGGGTGACATTGCAGGCAATGAGATCATGCCCTATATCAGGACACATCTATTTTTCGTCTCAGCTACGCTAATGGCAGCGTTGGGGAATATCATCAGTGTTGATCGTTTTTTGAAAGATAGGTTGTTTATCCCATCCTATGAGGCGTCAGTCCCATTATTCCGTCCAGAGGCGCCTTTATCTTCAGATCTCAAGGATTTTATCTTCCATCATGTGACCTCGAACTGGAACAGGAAAAAGCCTTACACGCGCCCACATTTTGATCTATTGAAAGGCAAAGCGGTCTCGATCCTCAATGCTTGTTTGCTTTCGATCAGGGCCAAACAATTAGGCTATCCGCTTATCTCTTTGTCAAAAGCACCTAAACTCTTATCACGTTCTTTGTCTTTGGATGAGATCGATGGTCTTTGGTACCGAGGGCATCATAGCCATCGCCCCAAGATCCAGGCGTCCCAGGAGAGATTCTGGTTTTCTAATTCCCGGATTTACCGTCAATTGCCTAAAAGCAAGAATTTCTTAAAAAAATTCTTTTCTCCCAATCATCTTTGATGCGGTAACGAAAGAATAAGTGTACTTCAAAAAACTATTCTCTTCCTTAGTAAGAAACACGCTTTATCGTTATACGCGCCAGCATAAAGCGATCGCCCGTTGTTATATCCGCCATAGCGCTTCCATGGGCCCCTCAAATTTTCTTCTATCCGATCTGGACCTGACATTTTTTGTCAAGGCAGGGGACATTGAGCAATTGAAGAACCTACGCAAGCAAATCAAAGCGGATCTGTTGGGGAATTTTGTTTTGCGTGATCTAACCCGAGACGCTAATTTTCTTCCTGATTCAGATAATGCGTATCAATTATGTAAAGAAGTCTATCCATACCGGAGTAAATACCCATTTAACACCTGGCTTTTGGCAGATCAACAAGGGCCATCACGTCCTATAACCTCCTCAATCTCCTTACCGCTTGACCATGTGCCTGAGGATTTTTTAGTGTCACATTTGATCCCGCTCATCAGGGGGATCAAAAAGCCCCGTTTTGGCGAAGATGTATTCCTAAAGCGAAAACTAAAAATGGACCATGACTGGACAAATAGTGATATCAAGGAGCAAAAGTTTAACAACTGGCACGAGGCATTGCTCCTTGAGACCAAATTATGGGACCAATTTTATAAAAAGATCAATTTTTCAACTCACCAGGGCATTAACTGCCGTTTGGGGCACTTTGATCATTACCCATTTGCTAAACGTTGGGAGGGCATTTCCAGGGACCCTAATTGTAAAGAAACCATCAAAAGTTTATGGGTTTCGCCCAGGTCTCACGACGACGATGTTTTTAATGTCACCCTTAATTTAAATCCAAATATTTCTTCGTCCGTTTGTCAAAAGGGCATTGAAAAGCTCTTATCTGCTTTTTACGGCTTAAGATTCGGCTTATTCATCGGTACGGAAGAATCAATGCTGGCCCGTCTGAATGGATTAAGAGGGTTTTGTTTGCTGGACCCCTGGATATTTAAACAACAAGGGGTTTGCTTAAGCGGTTTTGAACAATTAAAGGAGGGCATTAAAGGGCCTTCCTTGGATATTCTGAAGCTAAAATACCGTGAGTTTCTTTTTTATTTCATCCTTTCCACCCGATTGATGGAAAATAGTCCTTATTCATACGCCATGTATCGGCTATGTTTTACGATGGACCATTTATTTAAGTCCAATGAATTGATCATGGACCAAAAGGAACTAATCGCGCTATACGGGGAAGAATTTATCCCTCAAGAAAAGTTTGATCCTGTCAAAGATTCGGCACAATTCTTGTCCTCCTTAAAAGAAAAGCACGGCTTCGATCTGTTTGGGAATTAAAAGCCTATGTTCATGGTTAAGATCCTTCAATCTTTAGAACGCATCCTGAATGCTGCTTCGAATGTAAGGTCCAAGGCCATCATCCGCCAGAGAGCCAAGGCTGTGCTTAAGGATTTTAAAGGAAGGGTGGTTGTTTATACCGCTATATTTGGCGGTAAGGACAAGCTGCAGGAAGTGCGCCGGATGCCGGGAGTAGATTTTGTTTGTTTTACCGACGATGACAATCTTAGATCAAAAACATGGAAGATCATCAAGGTCAATGGACCTTACGCTGATCCTCGCAAAAATGCCAAGCTTTATAAGGTCTTGCCGCACCGTTATTTTAAGGACCATGACTATAGCCTTTGGGTCGACGGGACGCATGTCCCGATCGTTGATTGCAGGTATCTGGTGCATCAGTTTTTAAATCGTGATGACATGGCGTTGTTTGCTCATCGTAAACGTAAATGCGTTTATCAGGAGATGGAAGCTTGTGTCAATTACAACAAGGCTGATAGGCAGATCGTTAAGAAGCAGGAGGAGAAATACAAACGTGAAGCTTATCCGGCTGATCATGGGCTTGCTGAATGTACGGTGATCTTAAGGAGGCATCAGTCCCCGAAAGTCATTAAAGCCATGGAAGATTGGTGGCAGGAGATCGAAAGCTTTACGCTAAGAGACCAATTAAGTTTTAATTATATCGCCTTTCGTCATCATTTAAGTTACGCGCTTTTACCGGGAAATGTTCATGAGAATCCTTTTTTCAGTTTTTCTCCCCATACAAACCCGGATCGATCCAGGCTTAATATCGGATGGCTTTTAAACGGCACACAGCAAACAGCCAGTTCCAGGATCATGGGATATAATGTGCACGAGTATTTGCTTTCCCAAAAGATTTATTCAAAGATCTTTTATATTCCTCAAAGCCGCCTTACGTCTCGTCTTGATCTTTCCCTGAAAGATATTGATGAGATCCTGAACTTTAATATCAATATGCTCGTCATTGTCAAGATCAATGCAGGGGAGAATTTGGATTATCTTATCCAAAGCTGCCGAAAGAGAAAGATCAAGGTTGTTTATGCCGTCTGTGATCTTCCGTCAATTAGAATGGTCAGTTTAGCTGATGCGACCATTGCCTCAAGCAGTTATTTTTATAAGATCATCCCGAAGAAATTCCATCACCAATTATTCATCGCTTTTGACGGTTATGAACAATCCAGAGAATTACAGAAAGTCCAAGGCCCGGAAAAGAACGTCAAGCTTGTCTGTGTCACGAATATGGTTTGGGACAGCATGCCCTGCATTAAAACCTTGCCGCCCCATGTGCAAATAAAAATCATCGGTCCTTCGGCGAAAATTTTGCGGACGTCATTTAAGCATTCAGCGCTATTTAAGAAAAGTCCTTTTGATGTTGAATATGTGGACTGGGAACCCGAAACGGTTTACCGGGAAATTCTCGATGGAGATATTGCCATTATTCCATGGCCTGAAATAAATGAAGCTCAGAAGGTAAAAAGCATCAATCGGCTGGTAATGTTCATGGCCTTAGGCCTGCCGGTGATCGCAAGCCCGGTGCCTTCTTATTTAGAAATAATAAAGCATCATCATAACGGTTTTATCGCCACCAAACCTGAAGAATGGGAGAAATATATTGTCCTTTTAAGGGATGATCTCAAAGAACGGCAAAGGATCGGCAACAACGCCAGGGAGTCTGTGCTTGATCTATATTCTAAAGAAAAGCAGGGGGAACTTTATCTGGACATATTTAACAAGATCTTAAAACGTTCTATCTCATCGGGTCCTGACCCTCAATGATGTTTAGGTGCTCCTGCGAGCAACTGCGAGTACCTCAGCGGCTTTGAGAGGTGGTTTCCCTCTTTAGATTCACCAGCCCTTGCCGTGCGCTCCTAAACATCATTTCGGGCCACCCGATGACAAGCGTGGGATAGTTATCTATCTATTTCAGGCGTATTCATAAACGGGTGGCTCTGAGTTGGTCATTGGCGCGCGCACGCTTCCTGTTCCGTACAGCTACCCAGGTCAACCACCTTTCAATACGGCTATTGGGTTCGACGCCCACCAAAGGAGCACGTCAATGGCCAACGAAGAGACAGGACCCGTTTATGAATACGCCTCGCAGGAGCGCCTAAACATCATTGAGGGTCAGGACCCGATGACCTGATTCAAGACGCCTCAATGCGGAAATCAGGAATTTGGCCCAAGATAAGAGGTGATGACGGCCTCAGGTTTCCCGTCTTGTTTGAGCCTTCCTTTTTCGATCCAAATGACCCTGTGAGAATACTTCTGCATTAATTCCATATTATGGCTGACTAAGATAACAGCCCCATGGCTTTTGATCAACTCCTCAGCCTTAGTCATCGCCTGGATCTGGAATTCATGGTCCCCAAAAGCGCCCAGCACCTCATCCATCAGAATGATATCAGGGTTAGAATGTTTGGCATAATGGATGGTGGCGGCAAAGGCAAGGCGGGTCACCATGCCTGAAGAGAACTGGTATACAGCCGTATTGACGAAATCTTTAAGGCCGGAGAATTCGACAATTGTATCAAATTGTTTTTTAATGTCTTTCAAGGAAAGCCCCATCATCACCCCGGTCAGATGGATATTTTCTTTCATGCTTAACTGCGCAACCAGGGAAGAGCCCAGTCCGCTTAGATACAGGACAGAGCCGTGGGTTTTAACAAGTCCTTTGTTAGGCAGATAAATCCCCGCGATCAGGCGTAATAAGGTGCTTTTTCCGGAACCATTTCTCCCAATGATCCCCAAAATCTCACCTTCATGAACCTCAAAAGAAATATTATCCACCGCCTGTATTTTTCTGCTTGTCCTTGAAGGGTCTAATAGGCTCAGCATTTTAGATAAGGCCAAGGCGTTGTTTCTTATATCCAAATCGAATTTCTTGGATAAATGCTCGACCTTGACCCTAACGGGATGGTTTTTAAGTTCTGTCATATGATCTCAGCAAATTTATTCTTGTTGGTCTCAAAGATGGTAAGACCGATCATTAGTGTCAATATACTGGTAAAAACAATTTCCAATATCAATGGCATAGAAGGAATTTGATTGTAGATGATCGCCGACCTGAAGGCTGTTACAAAGTAATAGATGGGGTTAAATAAATTAAACGTATAAAGAGGGCTTGCCTTATCAACGGCGTAAAAAAGCGGGGTAGCGACCCACCACAGGCGGGTGACAATGGCCCATATTTTGGGCAGGTCACGGATAAAGACTCCGATAGTTGCCAGAATAAACCCAACTCCCAGTGAAAATAGGCAATACCAGATGAATATAAATATATAAATACAAATTCCGCTCAAGGACATGGTCACATGAAAATACAGGACCAGGGCAATTAAAATGAGGGTTTCGCATAAGTGCGAAGGGAGAAAATAGAACAGGATGGCAATGATAAACGGCTCTTTGGGAATGATCATTGTTTTGATGAACCCTGATCTTGACAGGATGGCTGTCGTGGAAACGCTGGTGATAAGCCCAAAAAAATTAAAAATGATCAGGCCGCAAAAAAGATAGACAGGATAATAGGGGATCTTATGCTGGGCAAACATCCTGCCCAGGGAAAGTAGGATGATAAAGGAAAAAATCGGTTCGATAAGAAACCAAAGCAGGCCAAGGCAAGTGCGTTCGTTGCGCAGTTTAAAATCAACGACAGCCAGGGACAAGCTTTGCCGTAATATTTTACGAAATTTATTTTTGAGTTTCATACTCTTTGATCGCTTCCGCGATGATGGCGTTGCCCACCTTGTCCCAATGCACGTTTTTGGTCAAGGTAACACCCTCATTGATCGCTTTTTCAAAATAAGGCCTTGTTAAAATATAAGGGACCTTATGTTTCCGGCAGTAATTAAGAAAGAATTTCTCACCCTCTTTAGGTTCATGCTGATGCAAATTCGCCATTTCCAGGGGTGTATAAATATCCACCAGCACAATGTCAGTTCCCATATCTTGGACCGTTCGTATCATTTCGTCAAGGGTTGCACTGGTCAATTGATCACGTTGTTTTTTAAGATAGGAGGGTGGAAGGAATTTATAATAGAGGATGGACAACAGATCAAGGAGCTTAGGCTTGAAAAACTCATCGCTTCTGATCTTTGCCATCGTTGGAACAGGGACATTCATCAAATGCAAATGTCCGTTGATTAATTCATACCGGGGTTTGGAACGGCCGAACCGGAAGCTTACAAGTCCCCGGTAATCATCGGCATACACAAAACCAAGTACCACCAGGTCCGGTTTATATAAGGATACTTTTTGTTTGAGAGACAGTAAGATCTGGTCTAAGCCATAACCGCTTACCCCAAAATTCATAATTTCAGTCTGTGTAAGGTGTTGTTGAAGGATATAAGGATAGGTTTGATCATCGCCTGCATCATGACCAAAGGTGAATGAATCCCCGATGATGGCGATCCTTTTTTTATCTGGAGACTTTATAAGATTATAATCAACAATTCCCCGTAATCCCTGGGCATTGGTGTGGACGATAAGCCCGGGGAACATGGCGGCATTGGTACAATTAGGTTTTAATTTCCATCCCAGAAGGGCGTCATACCCATAACAGCCGCTGAATTGCCATTTATGTTTTTGGTCATCGGGATCCCTAATGATATCAAGCCGGTACCAGGAATCTGTTTCTACCCTGTTCCTGTTTAAGATAGGCGTATGTAAAAGGACGATCCGTGCCGTTGTTTCAAAGAATAGAAACAGCAATATCCAATAAGCCAAAAAAATTAGGGGTCTTTTATTCATCAAAGGGCAAGGTCCCTGAAAAAAGGATAGGGATCATCAATGGTGTTCAAGTCGTAAGTTTTTCTAACGCCCGTAATGGAGGCGGCCACTTCTCCTTTGGCGTTGACACGGATATATTTCCTGGTCTTTTTTTTATCGGCATCATCTTCGAAACGCAGGATACGGTATTGATAGGGGGACGGCTCAAGATCACGTTCCAGTTTGGCCCATTCTTGCGGAGTAACAAAATTTTGTTTTTGCCAATCACCTATGGGCTTATTGTGTGTGCCCCTGAATTCGAATTCTTGGGCCAGGTATTTTTTGTAACAAGCTTCAAGCGTTTGGGGAAGATCATGAAGATTGGCTTTAAGTACCATGGCGATATAGCGTAATTTCGGAGCATGGGGATTTTTAGCAAATGCAGCGGTCAGCCGTTGTAAATTATTGATAAAGGAAGCAAATTTAGCCCCTTTACGTAAACTTTCGTAGATCACAGGATCAAATGATTCGACCGATATATTGATATGGGATATCTTAAGGCGGCTTAAGCGGTCGATGGTATCGTCAGGAAGGGTCTTGACCAAATTGGTCGTAAACAGGGTCTTGCCTTTGAATTTATCGGGGATCATCTCAAGGAATTCGATGAATTGAGGGTGGATCGTCGGTTCATAACCGCAGGAAAAATAAAAGGTCAAATGCCCCAGTGACAATAATTTTAATACTTTTTCAAAGGTTGTTTTTGGCATGAAGATCGTTTTGTCGATGTTTGAAAAATCACTGTTGCAAAAAGGGCAGCGGATATTGCAATCATTAGTAATGTCATTTTGGATAAAGGTATAGGGTGCAGGAGGTTTATTAAAAGGATTGAGTCTTTTAAGCTGATCAAGGCGAAACACTGCTTAATCCTTTCTTAAGTCAAAGAGAAACGCGGATGCATTTGGGACCTGATAATAATCAAGGAGCTTGCCATGGGTGCTCAAATAATTAAAGGCATAGGAAAAAATGTTCCGGCGGATATGGGTAAATATAAACCAACCCTTTGATCCATTAAAACGGTCAATGTCCCTGCCATAGAGTGAATAATTATTCAAAGAAGTAACTCCCAGGAAAATTTTGCCATTCAAATCATATTGAGGCGCGTAAAATAACCCCGCCGCACAGGATCCGGAAAAGAAATAGATTATATCATGCCCTTGGTTGTGGGAGGCAACATAGGATAAAACAGGTTTTATAGGTTCAAATTCAAAAGGGCTTTCCCAGTTGGCGAGGGTTTTTTTTATAGGTGCCAGCAGGACCAATACTAAACACAGGGATGTGATCAGGCTGACAATAGGATTTGAGGTGTTCACCTGTGTTATCAATCCGCCGGCGCCGGCCGCGACCACGATCAATAATAAGGGGATCAAGAATACCAAAAACCTGCCAAAAAAGATGTACTTATGAAAAGCTGATGCGATCAATGCGGATAAGAAACTGAAGAGGGCTATAAAGAATAATTTTTTGTTTTGTTTGATTAAAAACCAGGAACCTGCCAAAAGAAGGGCAACGATAAGCCAATGGGGTTGAATGTCGATCAATCCTGATTGCCAAAAATTATAATTCAACCAATGCATGCTTGCCTTGATGCTCGCCCATGAAAAGGGCAATAGCGGCATAAACCTGTCATTCCAGTAGGCAAGCAGGAATTTTCTTTCTTCAAAATAGCGCAGAGAAATAAGGTAGTCCATTAAAAAACTCCAAGACCAGATCAGAGACGAGAAAAAGACCATGACGAGGGCAGCCCATTGTTTTTGCCATAATCGCGGGATAAACTCAACAATGCCTACAGCTAATAATATAAAAATCGCAGGATGTGAAAACCAGATGGCAACCGCTCCGACAGTGCCGAAAAGAGTTATCTTTAATAACTCTAATTTTTTGCCGTAGGCATAATACCACATGGCTAAAATGACGATGCTCATTAAAATGTCCGTGGAATACTGCTTGCAATCAGTAGAAAAATTAATATGAAGACTTGAAAGGGCAAATAGAAAAACAGCGATGAGGGTGGTGTTTTGAAGGTCCAGGGCCTGCATCAATTTATAAAATAGAAAAAGTGCGATCAGGCCTCCGATAAAAGGGAATAAGGCAAGGATATAATCGTAAGGGCCAAATGCATTGGTCAAAGCCTTTTCGACCAATAAAAAGCCTAGGGGTGCTCCCTGGCCGCTGCTTAAAGGATGGCATAAACCGGCATAATCCCGGCGGATGATATTCAAGGCCAGATTGGCCTCATCGATCGGCAGGGAACGGTTATACAGATACTGCCTGAGCCTTAAGATTAAGCCTGTGAGAAGGACCAGCCAGATAGCGGTCTTTTTGGAGATTTGAAAGGTCACTTAATTTTCCGAATTTAAATATTCCAGGATCTTTTTACAGGTCAATGATTGGTCCAAGCCAATTTTGATCATTGCGGTTTTTGTTTTTAAGATCATCGACACGCAAAAAAACAGCCGGGACATGATAGTCCCTAAGCGGGTGGTAAACATGCGATAATCGCCCCTGACAAGCAATTCAAATAATTGAGGAAGACCGGCACCGAAAATACCGCTATCCATGATAGGACCAAGACTGTTTAATTTAGGCAGTTTCATGATCGTTGTTCTTGATTGGGTGCTCCTTTTACCGATGAGCATATGGGTGACGGGCAGGGGCATTGATATCCTGTTACGGAAATATTCAGGTTCGATGAAATATTTAATGCCGTAATGGGGTCTCTCGAGGCGGGTTGTATATTCTTCAGGGATGCCTTCAATGAGCTTTTGGTCACGGGCGCCGATCCTTAATAAGAATGGATAAATGGTCCCTTGGCGGTCAATAAAACATACATCATCGGCAATGATCTTTATGTTCTGATCAGCTTTGAGAAGATTAAGAACGCTGGTCGTTTTTCCGCCTTCCATGGGAAGCAGGCAGACCAGGGCTTTATGGTTAAGAGATACGCCAAAAGCATGGATACGGCGAAGGCCTTGCCCTTCAAGTTTCTCACCTATACGGGTCAGGATGGTTAATTTTGTCTTTTCATATAAAAAGAGCTCATTGGTCCCAAAGAATTCACCATGATCATGTTTAAAATCATAAATGAGCAGGGCATCCTTAGAATAAACAATGTAATTGGTGTCTTTATCTTTGTAGGAAATAAACCCATGCCCATGAACGGCGGCATCAAGAGCGGGTATTTTATCATACTCAGGGGCTTTAAGATGGATGGAAAGGGTTACGGTGTCCTTGATATGCGGACTTTTGGCTGAACTAAAGAGGGCAAAATCTTTGCGGAGGTTTTGGAATACAAAATCACTCTCCGTTGAGATCAAAACAGAGATCCCAAATACATTGATTAAAAGGTCTTCCATTTATTTTCATTCTATAATCTAATTTTAATGGTGTAAATATCTCATATTTTTTTTAATTCCCGTATTGGTTTATTTAAATCTAAAGCTATAATAAGTCAGTTGACACTGTCCGTCGGTTACGCTACCATAACGATTTATACCAGGCCAAAAATCCGTGTCGTTTAGTACCGGTTATAAGAGGGGAAAATGATGAAGTCTGATAAGGTTTTGATCTTTGATACGACCCTGCGCGATGGGGAGCAAGCGCCGGGGGCCACCATGAGCTCTGAGGAAAAACTGCAAATTGCGTTTTCCCTGGAACGCCTGGGCGTTGATATCATTGAAGCGGGTTTTCCCATCTCGTCCAAAGGGGATTTTGACTCTGTCCAAAATGTCGCCAAACATGTGAAGAATTCGGTTGTCTGCGGTTTGGCCCGTTGTGTGATCAAAGACATCGATGCGGTGATCGATTCTGTCAAGTTGGCCAAACATAAACGCATCCATATTTTCCTGGCCACCTCAAAGATCCATTTACAGCATAAATTAAATAAAAGCCAGGACCAGATCGTGGCCATGGCTGTTGAAGCGGTCAAATATGCCCGCAAGCGGATGGACAATATTGAATTCTCCCCGGAAGATGCCTCCCGCACGGAAAAGGAATTTTTGTACCGCATCCTGGAAGCGGTGATCAAGGCAGGGGCCAGCACGGTCAATATCCCTGATACAGTGGGCTACAGCACGCCGCAAGAATACGGCGCGGTGATCGCGGGGATATGTAACAATGTCCCTAATATCGGCAAGGCTGTTGTTTCCACCCATTGCCATGATGATTTGGGGCTGGGCGTTGCCAACTCTTTGGCGGGTGTGCAAAACGGGGCCCGTCAGGTCGAATGCACCATTAATGGGATCGGCGAACGGGCAGGCAATGCATCCATGGAAGAAGTTGTCATGGCCATTAAAACGCGCTCGGATTTCTATCGTTTGTCGACCAATATCAATACTAAAGAATTTTATCGTATTTCGCGGATGGTCTCCAAGGCCACGGGCTTTATCGTTCCGCCCAATAAAGCTATTGTCGGTGCCAATGCTTTCCGTCATGAGTCCGGCATCCATCAAGACGGGGTTTTGAAGGAACGCAGCACCTATGAGATCATGGACCCTGAAGAGGTTGGACTGCCTTCCCACGATGGGTTGGTTCTGGGGAAACATTCCGGACGCCATGCATTTAAGGAGCGATTGAAAAATTTGGGCATTGATCTGCCGGAGCTGTCCTTAGACAAAGCTTTTAACAGCTTCAAGGACCTGGCTGATAAAAAGAAGGAAATTTACGATGAAGATCTGGTCGCCATCGTCGAAGACCAGGGCCATTTGGCCTATGTGGCTTATAGCTTGGTTGATTTGATCTCAACTAGCGGGACAAATATTGCCCCCGAGGTCGTTATTACCATGATGCATAAAGGTAAAAAACAAACCAAAAAATCCACGGGCGACGGGCCGGTGGATGCCTGCTATAAAGCTATTGAATCCGTGACCCAGTTGAAAGGTAATTTATTGGATTACGGGATCAAGTCCGTCACCCAGGGGAAGGATGCGTTAGGGGAAGTGACCCTGAAGGTTGCCATCGAAGGAGAGACCATCATCGGCCGCGGGGCCAGTACGGACATCATCGAAGCCTCGGCCAAAGCGTATATTAACGCGATCAATAAATACGTGGCCCAGCGAAATTTAAAGAAATGATCTACGAGCCACCAGCTATATATGGGATCATAGGCAATCCGGTAGAGCATAGCCTTTCACCTGTGATGCAAAATGCCGCATTCAAAGCTTTAAAAGTCAACGCTGTTTACAAACTTTTCCCTTTAGCTGACGCCGAAGAGCTAAAACTCTTCATGGAAGACCTTAAAGAGGAAGATAACCCGATATTCGGATTAAATGTCACTGTTCCCTATAAACAGGATGTTTTGGCCTTTCTGGATTCGATCGACCCGCTCGCCGAGAAGATTGGTGCCGTCAACACCCTGGTCATTGACCATCAACGCAAGATCAGGGGGTTTAATACTGATGGGCCTGGTTTCTTAAGTCATCTGACAGAGCTTAATTTTGACCCCAGCGGCAAGCGGGTGGCCATCATTGGGGCTGGAGGGACGACGCGTGCTATCATCAGTGTCCTGTGCCTGCTTCCCAAAGGACCGGAGCGGATCTCTCTTTATAACCGCACCAGGACAAATGCCGAGAACCTTGTTGAAGAGATCGGTAAGAAAATAGATACCGGGATAGTCACCGTTGTCGATGAGCCGGAAGACCTGAACATTGAACTGGCTGATCTGTTGATCAATACGACCAATGTCGGCATGAAAGAGACTGATGGGCTCTTGATCGACCCCAATGCTTTGCATAAAGACATGCTGGTCTATGATGTCATTTATAGTCCCGAAGAAACAAAATTATTACAGCAGGCGCAGAGCAAAAAAGCACGGACGTCCAATGGGCTGGGGATGCTGTTTTTTCAAGGTGTCCTGGCATTTTGGCATTGGTCTGACGTGGAACTGGATGAACGTATCAAGAAAATAATGAGAAAGTCTCTTGAGGAAGGAATCCATGGACATTGATATCTTGGCAGGGATCTTTATTTTTATCATCGGGGCGATGACCGGCAGTTTCCTTAATGTCTGCATTGTGCGCCTTCCGTTGGATAAATCCGTTGTTTTTCCGGGCTCGCATTGTGTGGCCTGCAGCACACCGATCAAGTGGTATGATAATATCCCCCTGATCAGCTGGCTGTTGTTAAGGGGCCGCTGCCGTGAATGCAAGGAAAAGATCTCATTTAGATATTGGTTGGTTGAGTTTCTGACAGCTGTGACCTTTTATCTTTTTTACCGCCATTTCGGCCTTCAGGCGGTTTTAGGCCCTTATCTGGTCATGGTCAGCGGATTTATTGTGGCGGTTTTTGTGGATTTCGAGCATCGGATCATTCCTGACGAGGTATCCATCGGCGGCATGATCGCAGGGCTGGTATTTAGCTTAATTATTCCCGAGCTTCATGCCGCCAAGACACCGTTCTTAGGTGTTGGATTTTCGCTGTTAGGGATCTTGGTCGGAGGCGGCACCATTTACTTGATGGGCGTGATCGGGGATTTTGTTTTTAAGAAGGAAACCATGGGCGGCGGGGATGTTAAATTAATGGGGATGGTTGGCGCATTTTTAGGCTGGAAGCTCGCTTTATTGACTTTCTTTTTGGCGCCGTTTTTTGGGGCAGGTTTTGGCATTGTTGAGAAAATTCGGACCAAGGACAGCACCATTGCTTACGGCCCTTTTTTGATCATGGGGGCTTTGGTGAGCTTATTCTGGGGAGAAAAGATCATTTATTTTCTAATCACAGGAGGCATCTATCATCTATGAGAAAGATCCTGCTTTCATTGATCTGTGTCCTTATTTTACCCATCGCTCCATGTTTGGCCACTCCGCCAACGAGCATTGATCTGACGTATGATATGGACAAAGGGTCCTTGCATGTCGAGGCTGTTCATCCTTCTTTTAATTTGGTTAAAAGCTATGTGCGATTGATGGAGGTTTATGTTAACGACAATCAGGTTCAATCCAAGAATTACACGATGCAAAATGACTATAATAAATTCATGGATGATGTCCCTGTCACGGCCCAAGTTGGCGATGTCATCAAGGTCGATTTATTCTGTTCGCTCGGAGGAGAATTGGCCCAAGAGATAACGGTAGCCAAAAAAGGAAGCTGAAATATGCGTAATTATGTTTTGATCCTAATGTTTTTAATGTCCTTGCCGGTGTTTGCCGAGAATTCTGCTTACGCTCAAACTGCGCCCAAAGAAAAGGGTGTTTTGATCCGTGAGATAAGCATGGACGGTTTTGTGCTGGGGGACAAAGAGCGCTTTATCAAGATTTTTAAGCCTTACCGGAATAAATACCTGACAACAGCGGATATGGATGATATCCTTCAAAAGATCGAGCTCATCTACGAACGGGAAGGATATCAGCAATTAGTGACGATCAGCTATCAGGTGATCAAACGCCGTTTGGTATATACGGCATTAATGACTTCATAATATATGAGCAAGAATATTGTTTTGATCGGATTTATGGGCTCTGGCAAATCGATGATCGCACGTGAACTGGCCCGTCGCCTGAAAAGAGAATTAATTGCCACTGATTCACTGGCTGAAACCAGGGAAGGCAAGAGTATCCATGAGATATTTAAGGCCAAAGGTGAGCCGTATTTTCGTGAACTTGAGCATAATATTATTAAGGAAGTAAGCCTTTCCCAAGGGGCCATCATTGATTGCGGCGGAGGGGTGGTCCTTCACAAAGAAAACTTGAATCTTTTAAAAGCCAATGGTATTGTATTTTACTTGCAGGCAACACCGGAGGTCATATACGAACGTATCAAGCATGAAGGCCACCGGCCCCTGTTAAAAGTGCCCGACCCCCTCGGGTGTATCAAAGAGTTATACCAACAAAGACTCCCCCTGTACAATCAGGCCCATCACATCATTGACGCTAATGACGCTTTGATCGAAGGCCCGGTTGTCGAAATCTTAAACAAAATTAAAACCATTTAGTCGTTCATGCGTATCTTCGGGTGACCGAGGGAGGGGCATCCCCAGCGCGCGCAGGCTTTTGCGAGCACGTTGGGGAAACCCGAGGGCAGGACCCGATGATCTGCAATCAGAGGGGGGAACCATGACCGAACAAGATGCTTTGCTTGTTTTAAACGCAGTACCTGATCTGGGTGCTGTCCGTATCCGCAAACTTATGGCTTTTTTTGGCTCTGCTTTGGACATCATCCAGGCTTCCCTGGATGACCTGAACAATTGCAGGCTGCTTTTGCGCGGGCACGCGGAAAATATATTCCATTTTTCTAAAGACAAGTTCCTGCAAGACGAATATAATTTGATGCAACGTCGCGGAATTGTGGCTATCACCGCGGCCGATGATAATTACCCTTGTTCTTTGAAGGATTTTGCGGATGCGCCGGTTGTTTTGTATGTCAAAGGCGATATCCAATGCCTTGAAACACGGTCAGTGGCCATCGTCGGTTCAAGGGCGGCAAGTTATTATGGCTGTCAATCAGCCAGGAAATTTGCCGAAGCCTTTGTTGGGGCCGGTTTGACCGTGGTTTCCGGATTGGCCCGCGGGATCGATACCGCGGCGCATCAAGGCGTGCTATCGGCTGATGGTAAGACCATAGCGGTAATAGGCTGTGGTTTTAATTATATGTACCCTAAGGAAAATTACTCGCTAATGGAGACGATCAGCAATAACGGGGCCGTGGTCTCTGAATTTGCTTTTAATATGCCTCCATTAAAGCAAAATTTCCCCTGGCGTAACCGCATCATCAGTGGTTTAAGTTTAGCAACAGTTGTGATCGAAGCAGGCAGCAAAAGCGGGGCCTTGATCACGGCAGGTTTTGCCCTGGCCCAAAATAAGGATGTGTTTGTTATACCTTCTAATATCGATAACGAAACCGCATTGGGCAGCAATCAATTGATCCAGGATGGGGCCCTTGTCGCATTAAATCCCGATGATGTGTTATCGCAGGTCAACGAAGGCCATGTCCCTGTAGCTAAGCCAGAACAAGGGGCGTTGCTTTTGTTAAGCGACGAACAATCGAGAGTTTTTCCTTATATTACCCATCAACCGGTCCATTTGGATGAGCTGGTCAAACAATCGGGGATGAATATCAGTAGTCTTATGAATATCACCTTAAGCCTTGAATTAAAACGCGTGATCCGGCAATTGCCGGGTCAATATTACGTAAGGAATTAGCATGGCAAAAGTATTGGTCATTGTAGAGTCTCCCGCTAAAGTCAAAACCATCAATAAGATATTGGGTCCTAAATACAAGGTCACCGCGTCCATGGGGCATTTGATCGACCTGCCTAAATCAACACTCGGGGTGGATATCGACCATGATTTTGAGGCGAATTTCATCGTGGTGCGCGACAAACAAAAGACCCTGACCAAATTAAAAAAAGAAGCCAAGGGTATCGAAGAGATCTATATCGCCACTGACCCTGACCGTGAAGGGGAAGCTATCGGCTGGAATTTGATCAAACATATTGCCAAGGACAAAAAGGTGAGCCGGGTGGTCTTTCATGAGATCACCAAGGATGCTGTTAAAAAAGCTTTCGCACAGCCCCGGGAATTTAACCGTAAGCTCGTGGACGCCCAAAATGCCCGCCGGGTTTTGGACCGTATCGTTGGTTATCAGATCAGTCCTTTATTGTGGAAAAAGGTGGGATCACGCCTGAGTGCCGGCCGGGTGCAGTCTGTCGCCCTGCGTTTGGTGGTGGAGCGCGAAGAAGCAATCAGGGTCTTTGTGCCCCAAGAGTATTGGCAGATCGCGGTTGACCTGCAGAAACAGGGACTTAAAGATATTTTGACCGCCAATTTGGAGAAAATGAACGGGGAGAAGATCGACCTTAAGGAAGAAGTCTTGACCAATAGTGTCGTCGATGAAATAAAGAAATCTACTTTTAAGATCTCGGCCATCAATGCCAAGCAAGTCAAACGCAACGCGCCGGCGCCATTTATTACCAGCACCTTGCAGCAGGAAGCTTTCAGCAAGCTTGGATTCAATACGTCCAAGACCATGATGATCGCCCAACAGCTTTATGAAGGTATTGAGATCGGCAGTGAAGAGCCGGAAGGTTTGATCACCTACATGCGTACGGACTCGGTCAATATTGCCGCCGAGGCCATTGAAAAAGTCAGGGCCTTGATCAAGAAGGATAACGGCAAGGAATACCTGCCTGAGATACCCAATAAATTTAAATCCAAGAAAAGCGCCCAGGAAGCGCATGAGGCCATCCGCCCCAGCGATGTATACCGCAAGCCAGAGGATGTTCAAAAATATTTGAGCGATGAGCAATTCCGGCTGTATGATTTAATTTGGAAAAGGTTCATCAGCTGTCAAATGATGCCGGCGATTTTTGAACAAACCAAGATCGAGATCACCGCCGGACGTTTCCAATTTGGTGTTTCAGGCTCTATCTTGGCTTTCCCGGGATATTTGGCGATGTATAGGGATAGTGAAGACCAGGACGTTAAGCTTGATCCGTCCTTATATGCCGAGGGAGATGCTTTAAATCTTTTGGATGTCAAACCCAGCCAGCATTTTACCAAACCGCCGGCCCGGTATTCGGAAGCCAGTTTGGTCAAAGCCCTTGAGGAACAGGGCATTGGCCGTCCGTCCACCTATGCGTCCATCATCCAAACCCTGGTTTACCGCAATTATGTCCTGCGTGACCGCGGGTATTTTACAGCGACGGAATTGGGTATTAAGATCTGCAATTTGCTGATGGAGTATTTTAAAAAGATCATGGACATTGGTTTTACCGCCAAGATGGAAGAGGAACTAGATTCAATTGAAGACGGTACAAATGATTATGCCACTGTCCTGCGGGATTTTTGGGGGCCTTTTAAAGAAGAGTTGGATTTTGCCATGGCCAATATCCAAAAGACGGAAGTCACCATTGAAAAACCTTGTCCCGAGTGCGCCAGGCCCATGGTGGTCAAATGGGGACGCCGCGGACGGTTCATCAGCTGTACGGGTTTCCCTGAGTGCAAACACGCCGAGCCTTTTACAACCGGGGTCAAGTGTCCCGCGGAAGGCTGTACCGGGGAACTGGTCGAACGCCGTTCCCACCGCGGAGCCGCCTTTTTTGGCTGCAGCCGTTATCCGGAATGTAAATTCATCGCCAATAAACTGCCTGAAGTAAAATAATCGTTAATTATTTATGCGTAGGGGCCGACCTTGTGTCGGCCCGTTGGTATATTGTTAATAAATGTGTTATATATTTATTAGTGGATAGGACTGTCCCTTTTTAGGTAAAAAACGATGATTCGACATAGAAATAAACAATTGGCCGGATTTATTGCTTCTTGTGTGATAGTCAGTTTTTTGTCCTCAAGCCTGACCTTACCAAGCCCGTGCTATGCCCAGCTTGCCTCGCCGGGAGGATCATTGCCCTGGATGCCCAAGCCCGGCGTCATGGTGCATTTAAGTCCTGCTTTTGTCCCGGCGCATTTGGTGGGTATGACCATTCATCCGGAGAATGCCCTGCGATTTGACTTTCTAATCCAGCGAGGGGACGAGCCATTATCCGATGGGCAAAGACAAGAACAATACAGCAAGCTCGTCAAATATTTCCTGGCATCTTTGACCATTCCTGATGGGGACCAATGGGTTAATTTATCGCCCTATGAAAAAGACCGCATTATTAAGGATGATTTTGGCAAGACCGAGATGGGGCGTGATCTTCTCTCCCAGGATTATATCTTAAAGCAGATCACTTCAAGCCTGATCTATCCGGAAGATAATTTGGGCAAGAAATTCTGGGACAAGGTGTATGAACGGGCGTGGAATGAATTTCATACGACCAATATTCCGGTCAATACCTTCAACAAGGTCTGGATCATCCCTGATCAAGCCGTGATCTATGAAAGCGGCAATACCGCTTATGTTTTGCGCAATCATTTAAAGGTCATGCTTGAGCAGGATTATCTATCCATTAAAAACCATACCGTAGAGACGCCATTTATGGCGTCTCATACATCGCCATTTATGGCGTCTCATACATCGTCATTTATGGCGTCTCTTACAAGCACGCTGCCTAGCAATGAACCTTTGAATGTGAAAGCATCCCAGGTCTCAAGCATTGGCAGTGAGATTATTCGTTCAATAATATTGCCCGAACTCGAACGCGAAGTCAACGAAGGCAAGAATTTCGCGCTCCTGCGTCAGATCTACAGCGGCATGATCCTGGCCACCTGGTATAAACGCACCTTAAAAGAATCATTGTTAGGTAAGGTATACGATA
>CAZASA010000021.1:0-31521 GCA_964487685.1 uncultured Planctomycetales bacterium | reverse complement strand
TCTATCCATTAAAAAACATACCGTAGAGACGCCATTTATGGCGTCTCATACATCGTCATTTATGGCGTCTCATACATCGCCATTTATGGCGTCTCTTAATCGAGACGCGATAAATCGCGTCTCTACGAATAATATCAATGCTCTCGGCTCCCAAATCACCCGCGAAATCGTTATCCCCGAACTCGACCGTGAAGTCAACGAAGGCAAGAACTTCGCCCAACTGCGCCAAGTCTACAACTCCCTGATCCTCGCCACCTGGTACAAAAAGAAGATCAAGGACAGCATTTTGGAACAGATTTATGCAGATAAAAATAAAGTAGAAGGCGTCGGTTATGCCCAAAGCATTATCCCGCCAACGCCAACCAGGGGACATGTTCAAATCAGAACGACAAAGAACGTGTCCCCAAGCAGTCTGCCAAGCAATGAAGCTCTGAATGTGAAAGTACCCCAGGGAAACCCTCAAAACGACGTTGAACTCATTTATCAACGCTACCTCAAAGCCTTCAAAAAAGGTGTCTTCAACTATATCAAAGAAGACACCGACACATTGACCCAAGAAACCATCCCCAGAAAATATTTCTCCGGCGGTCTGGACATGGCCATGACCAAATCCCATTACGGCTTAGACAAAGCAGCCTTAAGCATAGTTCAAGACTCTGCCATGGTGCCTCCAAACAGCATGTCCGATAACATCGACATCATCCAAGAAAACACCTTACCAAGCGATGAAAATTCACAAACAATCAATGCAAGCCCAAGCGCGGACATGCAGGCTGCGCACGTGGGCCCTGTGAAATTAGACATGAATTCCGGCCAAGAAGGGACAATGATCCGGGGTCAATTGGAGCTTTTTCAACCCATCATTGCAGAGCTTGATGCGATCAATGCAAGGAACAAGGAATATCTAACACCCCAAGGCATGATGGATGAACGCGATCTTGCGAGCCATCAACTCGACCTTTTGCCGCAATATCAGAAGGATCAATTAAGATTGGAAGAAATAAAGACCGAGATCCATGTTCATGCGCGGGAAGCCATGGATAATATTTATATACAGGTTAAGAATGTGCTTTCAAAAAATTATATGTATTACAGCTTAATACAAAAAATTATATTTTTACGGCATTTAGAATTTCTATTATCTAATCATCTAAATTTTGGGAATGATTTTCTTGCCCCTGAATATGAGAGCAACATTAATAGCCTTAATGGCGGAAGCATGCTATATGATGGCGGTATAGAAGCGGTAAATGAGATAAAACTAATACGGAAAATTGATCAAAGCGAAGAATATAAGGATTTATTGGGGAAAGATTTCATCCAAACACTTAATTGGTGGTTTTTTGGGAAAATTATCAGTAATGTCATTTATTTTAGAGGAATTGATATTGGATACAGAAGTACTGAAGCAAAGCTTTGGGAATTTGTTTTTGAATTGATTAAAGAAAACCCCGATATGATAGAGGTCCTTGCTTTATCATTACCATATCTTATAAAACAACCTTGGAATTTTCCAAATACATTTTCAGAGCAAGTTATGCCGCTTCTCATCGATAAACTTGAAAAGGCAGGCCAATACAAGGACCTGATTACTCAAATCAAGAAACCG
Organism: uncultured Planctomycetales bacterium; assembly: GCA_964487685.1. Classification (GTDB taxonomy): domain Bacteria; phylum Omnitrophota; class Gorgyraeia; order Zapsychrales; family Fredricksoniimonadaceae; genus JABDGZ01. The sequence continues at coordinate 29,912 of CAZASA010000021.1, read as the reverse complement.
TGGGTAGGCCAAGACGGGAAGGTAAAAAATTGGGGGGATCCTGATGTGACAAGGAAGGATTTTTTACTCGGCGATAATTTTTCATTAATTAACAGTATGATTGATGGGGAAATACAGCAAAATGCCGGGTCAATAAACGAGAGGATTGTTGAAGCTTTGATAGATCGTTCTGAAGGTTTTCTTCGGCCGGTTAATTCGGCAGGAATGCTAAAAAAACACCGATTGTTAAGGGTAAAAAATTTGCCTATTTACCAAATTAATGATTTTATGCTGGCAGATTATATACGTTTGGGTTGGGATCAAAATGAACTTGAGAATTCTTTTAAGATATTAGGAGAATTATCAGTTAATTCCGGTACGGATTTCATATGGCGGTCATTTTACGAAAATGAGAATTCTAACATGACCGGATCTAATCTAATACTCGATGCTTTTAAAAAAGCGAAAGGAAATACTAAAATCTTTTTATCCGAATTAAAACGAATAGCCGGAATTTATGTTAATCCCCAAAGTGTTTTTACTCAAAAATTGTATCTTCTATTAGTCGCAGAGATTGAACATTATCCGGAGATTGTCCTTTTGCCTGCTTTTGTGCCTTATGCGGCAAAAATAAATAATGTACTATCCCGACTTGGACGGTCCCATGATTTATTAGAGGGATTTATTACAAACCGTCAATTTACATCGGTCCTTCTGCAAATGGCAAAGAATGATAATTTAGGTTCACTTGTTTGGATAGGCCAAAGGATCGGTAATGATTCAGTACCAGATTTTCTTAAAAAAGCAGAGGATTTTCCGTTGGTCATTGATCATTGGGATGAAATAGCGAATTTAAAATTGGATGGACAGGTTACAGTCAATGAGTTGATGGCAAACGCAGTTGCGCATATTTACAAATTGGATATCACAATCGCGAGGTATTTTGTTGAACATCCTTACTTGGTGCAGCGCTTGGATGATAAAGAATATAGGGATGTGATTATCAATGGGATCGCAAATATCGGAGGAGATCCGAGATTATTTTTTGGCATTCTACAAGCCCTGGGGAATCCAACAACCTTGGATGTCATGGATCTTGCCTTAAAGAAATTTATGGCATTACGGGGCGGTTACCAGGTTGAACAAAACCGGTATTTTGATCCTGCTGATCCTATCAGCATGGCCCTGGAATATGACCGTTTTTACAGGGAATATGTCATTCAGGGTGAGAAAGCGAGCGATGAAAATGTTTACACATTTGAATTTTTTCAAGGGTTAATGGTTAATTACGGAAAACCCGGACAAAATAAAATGACGCCCGAAATTCAGGCATCCCTGGCGTACACGTCTTTTGAGGTAAAGAAATTCTTTGATTTTGTTATGTCTTTAAAGATCCAGGCAGACAAAGCCGGGCGAAAGGTGCTTGTTGTTCCCAATTTTACTTATGGATGGTTTCTTTCCATTCCTGTGCGGGATGCCTTTGAAAGACTTGGGATTCGGGTGGCTGATGTGCGATGCGGTTCATCCGAGGCCCATTCGAACGAATATTTGGTCACCGCAGCCAATAAGGACCAATTCTTCGACAAAGATACCACGGATTTTATCATGAGAGAAAAACCTGTCATGGTCTTTATGGATGGCAGTAATAGTTTCATCCGTGCGCCTAAAGGGGGCGGACGTTATCCGGATGCCGGCAAAGCATGGGTCAATAATATAGCCTTGATCAATATGGCTTTAAAGGATAATGAGGATGCAACAGGCACTGATCCCCGGGTGAATGAAACGGTCACAGATCCAAAAGACATGAGAGATACACAACATTTTCAAGAACTTGTTGCAACGCAACCAGGACAGAAAATGTTGTCATGGTATAGGTCCGCGCGGGAACGGTTAGGGCTTATGCCCCTTGAAGAAAATCCTTACCATGTGGAATATTACAATCCGATGGGGGAAACAATTTCTGTTACGGCCGGCGGCAGACAACAAAATCGATATGTCCGGGCCACTCCAAGGTCCCTTTTGCCGGAACAGGTAAGTTCTTTTGATTTCAATAAAGAATCCGTGGCTGTCATGGCAACTGTCAATGTCATTGATGCTCATATGCCGGATTACCTGAAAGCTTACGCTCAACAATTGAATAATGGTCAAGCCATTGAACATAGTAGTGCGAGTTTGGATGATAATATAGACAAGCTTTTTGTTGTTGATAAAAAAGGCGTACATCGTTCCACCGTAATGACCGATGAATTTAACCGTCAATTTCAATTTGTTGCAGCATTGGTCGACCATAAGGAAGGCCGTGAAAATCCGATCAAGGTCCCTGTTGTTGAGGCGGGTAATTTATCATCATTGCCATTTGCTGTTGATAAACAATTCGGCGCCGTGGTTCTTGATATTGATGGCACCCTGAAATTACCGGGTGCCAAGATCTCGGAAGACCTCTTAACGACCATCGTTCAATTGCTGCAGGCGGGTTTTAAAGTAATGGCCATTTCCGGACGTTCTAAAAGCATTAAAGACGTACTTTTAGACCGTCTAAAGCGGCGCATCAAAGATGACAGGCTTTTGAATAACCTTTATATAGGAGAGCAGAACGGGGCTTATGGTTATCAGGTAAGCGAAGGTGAAATTAAAATATTAAGGAAGATCAGAAGATTAGACAGAAAAAAAATAAAGGAGCAATTAAGTGAGGAGAGATGGAAGGAATATGGCTTTGAGTTACAACAAAGGGACGCGAAAAGGGAAGCGATCATTGCCATTGAAGGGGTTCCTAAAGAGAAAAGAGCAGAAGTGGTGTTAAAGATCAAACAAGAGATAGGTGATTGGGGCCTCAAGGACCGCTTTGATGTTTTTGATACAGGCAGCAATATCAATATCATGCAGTTAGGGGTGAATAAAGGAGCAGCTGTCAGGATCTTTGCCGAGGATATCGGATTAGACCAAAAAGATATCCTTAAGGTCGGCAATTCATACGGCCCTCATGGCAATGACCTGCCGATGCTGATCCTTCCTTCGGGTGTAGGAGTTGATTCGCCTGAGGCTACCCTATGGCTGCTTAGGGAAATTCTAAAAAGAGGGCTTCTTCAGTCTATGGTTGAAAGATCAAAGGCCTCCCAGGGGCCAATTGGGATAAAAGATACCGGTATCTATTTACGGCACAGGTATCCCGGGATAAAGGTAATTGTCATCGGTGCAACAAGCCCGACAGAAGGTTATCAAAATAGTGATGGTGAAGAATTGGGGCGGCATCTGGGCAATTGGTTTAAGGCCGAACCTGATCGTGGCAATCATTTATTTACCGGAGGGGTCGATGGTGTCGGGGTTGATGTTTACAAAGGTTTGGCCGGCGCAGATTCGAATGCCGATGATATATTCTCTGTTTTGTTGCCTCAGTTCGTCTCTCCGGCACCGGGTTATGATGAGAATTCACCGCGCGGAGATGTGGCAAGGGACATGATCGGCCAGAATATGGAGCAACGGAGGCTGGGGATCGGTTTTGTGGCGGACATTTTGGTTGTGATGAATGGTGAGGCCGGGACAATGCATGAAGCCATTACCGGTTTAAAAAACGGGCGTAAGCTCATAGCCCTTGCCTATGGCGGGGCAGGTCAAGAATTGTATGATGCCAAAATAACAGGGATCATCCCGGATTCCTTAAGAAGGGAAGGATTGACCGAAGAACACCTAAAATTAATTACCCCATCGACGATGAAAGAATTTGAAAATACGCTCCAGGCAGTGAGTAAAGACCTTGCAATGAATTCCTTGGGCCCGTATGTCCCTTCAGATGAAGGGAAGAGGAAATTAACTACCTATGATGTCCAGGAGATCATTCAAAAGCTGTTAGCAGGATTTGAATCGCTCCCACGGGAAGGTGAAGATGATAGAAACATCAAATCCAAGATCGCGTATTTAAGGATTTTACAGGAATTGTTCACAGCATCCCCGGCAGATCAATATGACCAGGAATCATTTTATAGAACACCTAATGGGATCATGCTTTTAGGGCTGTTATTACATTCATTTACGCCACAGCTTCAGGAATATGCCAGGGATAAATTAAAGGAGAAGCTGGAAGCTTCGTGGATACACATCAAGAAACCCGGTGGTGATGTTTGGGATATGCCTTCATTCCGAAGTGAAGCCAAGAGGACAATAGCACAATTACTAAAGACCGCGGCCGGTGATCCGGAATTGATAGCATGGGCAACGGATATCATTAAGAATCTGCGGTCCTACGGCCTTGATGAAACGGCCATGCCTAAACCTGCTGCGCCGCAAATACAACCGGCATTACCAACAGCTCAACCAACTGGAATGCTGGGAAATCTTAGGAAAAGAATTACAGGATTGTTTTCCGCTCCTGATGCAGGCACCGCGATCCAACCTTATAGCCCTGTTACCGCCATCATTCCTGCAGATATAGTTTTGAATTCTATCCAGCGATTAAGCGATGAGAAAACATCTTATAGTGTCAGGGAAAAAGAAAGCGAATTCCTGGATACAGTGGTTTACTATTTATATAGTTTTGTCGAAGGGGCTGCGGCAAATCCTGACCCTCATATCCAGGCATTGGCCGCCGATGGTTTAAATCAAATCCTTGAAATTGCCAAAAAACACCCTGTCGAAAATATTGCCTGGTGGCTTTATAATTCCGGCGAGCCGCTGTTTTTAAATAAATCTCTTAGGTCAATTTTGATCGAGATCATCAAAAATGCCGCGAATGATAAGATATCAGAGACAAGGATCAGAGTTTGGTGCCTCCAGACGATATTGAGGCAATATAAAAATGAAGGCGATAAAAATGGATTTGATACATTAGCCAAACAGATCAAAAGGGGGGATTTGGGAGAATTCAGTAAAGAGGATAAAGAATTAATGGCAAGATCAAAGAAAGATCCGGATCTTGAAATGCTGCAAAATGGACCGGAAAATGGAAAAAGAGCGCTCCTTAAAGAACTGTTGGAGAAGGTAGACCCTGAATTGACCAGAGTGGTGCATAGTTTCCCAATGGCGCAATTTGTCCGTGAAAACCCGCGATTTGATAATGATGTTATTGACTTGCTGGGTGAAGTAGTTGCTCAACAGCAACGGGAACATCGGGTTTCAGGGGTAAGCATTTACGCGCAAAGGCAAAAAATCTATGCAGACCTTTTGCGGATCATTTGGCAAAGAGAGAATGAACGCGCCCAGATCGAAGGGCCTTCAGGCCAAAAAGCCCTGATCAATGGGCCCCTAAGGATCGAAGATAAATCCAGCAGCCAGCCTGGTGAAGACCAGGCAATGAATGGTCCTTTAAACGGGGCTCAATGGGAGCATCTTGTGACGCTGGATGAATTGACCAAAGGTTATACTATAGAAGGTTTTGGAGCATGGTGTGATAGTGTAAGAAAGAAAATGAATGAGCGAATTCCATCGTGGAGCGCTCAAGATATGATCAATGAAATAGTTTTACTTACCAAGGACATTATGATCAAGGAAAAAGAGAAAGATTTTCCGGGCCCAAGTTTTATCAGGGATGTTTCTTCAGTTTGGAAAGCCGGGAAGATTGCTTTGTATTTAATGTTACCAAGACTGGCTGAACTTAATGCTTTGGATGATTTATTGGCTGCTCTTGGTAAATTAGAGGGGAACAGTGATTTTATTTCTTTGGTCAAAAAAGAAGTGATGATATTAAAGTTTGAAAATTTAGCCTTAACGCCTCGCATTAAAACATTATTGGGCACGCATTATAATTTCTTCGCTTTGTCCCTGCCGCGCACTGAAGATGGTTTGAATAAATTGGCCGAAGAGCTTGATTTGATCAAGTCGCACTCAGGGATCGAGATTGAAAATATCCTGGTAAGGATGGAACAACTCGGGTGGGGTTTGGATGATATTCCGTTTGTCATAAAGATTTCAACCTTGGCAGGTCCGTTCACGTTGACAATTTTATCCAAAGTGGGCAAGCTGTTCGATAAAAAACAATTAGAATCGCTTATTGAAGAACCCAGGTCTCAATTTTTTAATTCGATCCCGGCAAGTGACACGGATTCCAACACAGTAGTAAAATTAGGCATCGTTGCCCTTATTGCCGGGGATATTGATGCTAAGCGTCTATCTAAAGAAAGATTATCAAATATAGCGGGCAACCAGGAGCTTGGCGTGGCAAGATTTTATGCTTACGCATTCAGTTATGCTGCGGGTGCTGTTGACAGGAAGGTTGTTGAACAGCAAGCAGCTGTTTTTATAAAGGAACTTTATGAAAATGGTCAATACAGTTCCCCCATAGATCGATTTATGAAATGGTATTACTTGCAAAAGATTTTAATAAAAGAATCCGGGGAATTGGGAGATCAGACACTGACTTCATTCTTATTGGCCGTTCTTTTTGCCATGGCAAGAAGCAATTCCGTTTTAGAGAATGATCAGGTCCTCCTGGCTGAAGCAGCCAGGATCATTAACCAAGCTAAACTTGAATCAAAATCTGATGCATACATATTGGCTCATGCCGATTATCGAATAACATTCAGAACATTCACCTATGGAATAGAGTATGCAATCAAAGTCTGCGCTCATGAGATCGGGCATCATCTTTTGGATTGGCAAGGTATGGATGTTTTAAATGGGTTTGCATTTGGCGAATATTACGCTAATTGGCAATGGTGGGGTTTAGCGGCAGATGTCCTTGGAAAGGAAAATATAAAGCTTCAGGAGTCGATTGAAAAAACAGCTAATTTTGAGGAATCGTTTGAAAATGCTATAAGGTATGGAGGGCGTATCACTAATACTGAAGGTTTAGGGGATTTTGAGCATGTGGCTTCCCGGGCAAGACAATATCAATTGATTCACAGTGTGCCGGAAGTGGGTAATGACAGGAAAAATGAGATATTACAGCAAATGGTTTCAGCCATGAAGGAGTTAAATCATCCGGTATCATTTAGTGTTGCGGGGGATATCCATCAGCAGTTATGTGAATTAACGGCAGCTCGCGGTGAGATCCAAAGCCATGAACTGTTCCTTCAATTGATCAAGGATGCCCCTTTAAGAGGGGAAAATCCATCGGGGGATACGGTTGTTTTTTCCCAGGCCTATGTCGATCGCATCAATGCAAATAGAGGCAAGCCGGTTAAAATGAATTACGCCCAATTGACTGAGGACCAGTCAATGAAAAGCCCATCAAGAAAAGGCGGTATTGATCTGACACCTGCCAACATGAATGTACAGACTAAAGTAATGGATTCCCGCTTTCGCGGGAATGACATAGCAGGAAATGGGAATGACATGGCAAAGGGTGGAATTAAATTCCATATGGATCCTGCTATGCTGGAGCGTCTGCGAAACGCGCCGGGCTTTGTGCCGGTGATCATCAATATCCTGCCCATGACGGACCTAAGATTATTCCTCGGTTTATCCGGAACGACTAAGAGCAGGGGATCGATTATTGATTGATAGTTTCAAATGCTACATTCAAATGTTCCGGCTTGGTCACTTCAAAGTTTAATTTCTCAAAACCCAGCACATGCCCCGTTTTATCTTTCATTAAGATCACTTCTTCCGATGTTTCTTCACAAACGTACTCATTCTTAGGTTCGCCAAACCAAACCGTAAGGGTGTTTCCTGTCTGGTCATAAAATACTTTTACCTGGGCCATATTTTTTCTCCTGCTTTTATTGCATCTGTCGGATAAGCTGTTATCAAATATCCTTCACCGTTCAAATTCTTACTGACCGCGCATACCCATCGTCCCTTGCGTTGGGTTTTATAAAACAAATATACTTCCTCATCTGCTTTGCTGCGTCGTATTTCTTCGGGATGTTCAAGCGCTGTTTTAACATCATTTTCATGACCAGCCATGATCGGATGTTTTATAGTAATGATGATCTGCCAATATGCACGGCTAACACGCACATGAAAACCAAGTGGAGTTATGGCATCAAATAAGACATCCTTCGGCTGGCGTCGCATTAATGTAAGATAGCACTATTTGTTGAATATTTCCACTTCCATTTTAACATCTAAACTTATGTTCCTTGACTGATTTAAGGGGTTTTGGTCAAATGACTTTTTTAAACATACATTTAAAATAGTCTTGACTTTTTTAAATGTTAATTTAAATTTAAGTTATATCCGGGACAAAAATAAGAATGAAACGGATTTTGTCATTATCAAAGACCGTAAGCCATGGCTTATGGTAGAAGCCAAATATTCAGACTCCTCAGTGGATCCCCGTCAAAATGTCACATCACAAGCATTAGGGGGAATACCTGTTGTGCAGGTGTGTTACCAGGACGGGGTGGCAAGCCAGGATAAAAAGAACATTTATCGTCTATCTGCGTCAAAATTTTTGTTGTAATTTAGAGGAGGGTATGGTTATGAGCAATCAGGTAATTTCTTTTGATTATGTTTTAACAGCTAAAGGCGGCCAGGTTAAAAGGCCCAATTGCTCCGATGGCGAACCAGTGGTCATCGACGCGTCAGTAAAAGGAAAGCCTTTGGTATTCATTTCAGGATTAGGGCAGATCATTCCTGGTTTGGAGACCATTCTTCTGGAGATGCAGCCCCAAGAGAAAAAAACCGTGACCATCGAGGCCAAGGATGCCTATGGGATCCATGATGATAAATTGATCTATAAGGTCGACCGCGCCAAGCTACCTGCCCCGGAAATTAAAATTGGCGATATGTTCGAAGTCGGCCAGGATGGGCATTTTGCCCCGGTCACCATCACCGCGATCAATGGCACTGAGATCACCTTGGACGGCAATCATCCTTTGGCTGGAGAAGACCTGACCTTTGCGGTTGAGATCGTTGATAAAAGACCGGCCACCACGGAAGAAATGACCCATGGCCATGTGCATGGGGCCGGTGGCTGTCATCACGATCATTGACCACTGAAGAAAATTCCCACCAATTGCCTTAGCCCTTGCAATTTAAAAGCTTACGTCCCTGGGTTAAGGAAAATAAATTGTAAAATTAGCAGGATTTGTTATAATCAAAATCTATTTGCTCTGCCAGAGGCAGCTTCCCTTTGGTAAACATTACTCTTTTATTAACAAAGGGTTAGATATGAAAATCGCATTTTTTTCATGGGAAGCTATCCATTCAGTTTTTGTAGGTGGTATTGGCTCACACGTCACTGAGCTTGCCTGTGCCCTGGAACGCAAAGGCCACGAAGTCCACGTCTTTACGCGTATGGCGCGTCCCAATCATTCCCGTTATGAGTGTGTCCATGGTGTGCATTACCATCGTTGTGCCTATGTCGGTAATTCTGATTTTATCGAAGAAGTGGCTAATATGTGCCGGTCTTTTGTTGATAGTTTCCTCGCTACAGAGGACTATATCGGCAGATTTGACGTGATCCATGGGCATGATTGGCTGACAGCCCAGGCCCTGGAATGGATCAATTTAGCCCGGCGCCATAAGACCATATTTACCATCCATTCAACAGAATATGGCCGTTGCGGGAACAATAATTTTGGAGGCAATTCTAAGCGTATCCGCCATTTGGAATGGCTTGGTTCTTATTGCTGTGACCGTGTTATAACGGTCTCCAATGCTTTAAAAAATGAAGCCATGTGGCTTTATAACATCCCGGAAGCTAAAACTGATGTGGTATATAACGGGGTCAGTTGTTCGGATTTTAACAGCTGGATCGACCCTGGTGGCGTCAGGCGTCAATATGGGATCGGTCCGATGGACCCGATGGTGCTGGATGTCGGCCGTTTGGTTTATCAAAAAGGACCGGACCTGCTTGTCAGTGCCATCCCTTATATTTTAAATTACCATCCCAACGCTAAGTTTGTTTTTGTCGGTGATGGGGAGATGAGAGCGGAAGTTGAACAGCAGGCCCGCAATATCGGGGTATCACACGCCACACGTTTTGTGGGCAAGCAAGGTTCGAATGCATTAAGAGACCTTTTTAAGGCCACGGACTGCGTCTGTGTGCCAAGCCGCAATGAACCTTTCGGGATCGTTATTCTGGAAGCCTGGAGTGCCGGCAAACCCGTCGTTGCCACGGTTAATGGCGGGCCCAATGAGATCGTCTGGCACGATGTCAATGGATTAAAGATCCAGGACAACCCTCAATCCATTGCCTGGGGGATCGGCACGATCTTTGAAGATTTTGACCATGCCCGCTGGATGGGGCATAATGGACGTATGACGGTTGAAACAGCTTTTTCATGGGACACGATCGCAGAAGAAACGCTGCAAACATATAATTAAGACTTTATTATGGATATAACAGGACACAATATAGATCCCGAGCAACTTCCGGCCTTACAGGAGAGGACCCGCTGTGTTCTTATTCCCCGTGACCCAAGTTATATTTACGCTTATTGGAATTATACCCAGGAAGATATTGACGGTATCCGCAATCAACTTGGTTCCCAGAGCGGCGATTCTCAATTCATCCTTCGCGTTTATGATATTTCCCGGATCCATTTTAACGGTTCTAATGCAAACTATACCTGGGACCTGGAGGTGGGATATTCCAGTAAGAGTTGGTACATTCATGTATCTCAGGACAACACGGATTATTGTGCCGAAATTGGTATCAGGTGCGGCGGACGTTTTATACCATTGACGCGTTCCAACAGGGTGCGAACAGCGTCCAAGACTGCCTCGCTAAGAAATGATCTTATATGGCAGGATATCAAGGCCCATCATGAATCCCAACCCTATGTGGTCCAATCATCGAAGAAAAAATTACAAAAAGGAAAACAGTCGCGTCGTGCACGGATCTATCAATTAACGGCCCAGGACATCCGTGAGTATTATATGAAACTTTTTGACTGGGTCTCTCACCGGGGAAGGAATAAAAGACAGCCCAGGGCGTCTTCATTGGAAGATGTCATCAAAGGCTTGCCCGGCGGCATATCCTGGCAGAAAGTCCGCCCGGTGTTGACCTATCCAGACCTGATCAAACGTTTGCATCAAGGGGCCTCGATGGAATTTTTGGAAAGTAAAGGCGGCTCTGAAAGTATTGCCAATGTACAGACGGGATCGAGCGAAAACCAATTGAACAAAAGGAAATTTTTCTTTGAAGTCTGGACAGAGCTCATCGTCCATGGAAGGACAGAGGCTGATGCCGCGGTTTGGCTCAATGGGCAGGGGATCGCCTTGAATGCGGATGGGACATTTTCCCTGCGATATGCCCTTCCCGACGGCGGGATCCCTCTTAAATTCGTCGCCCAGTCCTCTGATAAGATCGAACAGCGCCATATTTACACGCGTGTTGAGCGTGAAAGAACAATTGCGTTTCCCAAGATATTAAAAGACGACCATGCCTAAAAAACCAAAAGGGTATCTTGCCCTTGTGCTTCACGCGCATTTGCCTTTTGTCCGTCATCCTGAAGAGAGTTATTTTCTTGAGGAGAATTGGCTGTTTGAGGCGATTACCGAGACCTATATCCCTCTGATCAGGGTCTTTGAATCCCTGGTCCGTGATGAAGTTGATTTCCGCATTACCATGTCGATCAGCCCGACACTCGCGGCCATGTTCACCGATCCTTTATTGCAGGCCCGTTATGTGCGGCACATCAATAAACTCATTGAGCTGGCTGAGAAAGAAATGGAACGCACCATGCATGATCCTCAATATCATGGCTTGGCGCAGATGTACTATAACCGTTTCGTCGACGCGCGTGAGGCTTTTGTCCAACAGTATCAAAAGAACCTTATCAATGCCTTCAGGAAATTCCAGGAAGCAGGCTGCCTTGAGATCATTGCCTGCTGTGCCACCCACGGATTTTTGCCTAATTTAAATATCAACGAATCTTCTGTCAAAGCCCAGATCGATATCGGCATCGAGCAATACCGCCATCATTTTGGTGTCGCTCCCAAAGGGATGTGGATCCCTGAATGCGGTTTCTATCCGGGCCTGGACCGTCTGCTTAAAAAAGCAGGGATCAAATATTTCTTCTGCGATTCCCATGGGATCATGAATGCGGATCCCCAACCGCAATTCGGTGTGTACGCGCCCGTCTATACGCCTAACGGTGTCGCTGCTTTCGGGCGTGATTGGGAATCCTCCAAACAGGTTTGGAGTTCCAAGGAAGGCTATCCAGGCGATCCGGATTACCGCGAATATTACCGTGATATCGGTTTTTCATTGGACATGGATTATATCAAACCCTATATCCATCCCGAGGGTATCCGTATTGATACAGGGATCAAATATTGGCGGATCACCGGTGATACAGAAGCCAAAACACCTTATCAGCCCCAGTGGGCCTTGGATAAAGCCGCGGCGCACGCCGGGAACTTCATGTTCAATCGCCAGAAACAGATCGAAAATCTATATCCCAAGATGGGGCGAAAACCGATCATTGTGGCCCCTTATGACGCGGAATTGTTCGGCCATTGGTGGTTTGAAGGACCCCAATGGATCGATGTGTTGGCCCGAAAGATCTTTTTTGATCAAGACACCATTGAGATGATCACACCGTCGGAATATTTGAAAGAGTATTCCACTAATCAGGTCTCCATGCCAAGCCAGTCGAGCTGGGGGTATAAAGGATTCAGTGAATTTTGGCTGGAAGATTCGAATAATTGGATCTATCCCCATCTTCATCAAGCCGGAGAAATGATGAAGGCATTGGCGGCCAAGAATGCCGGGCTTATCCTGGGGAATTTTGGCAAGAACCCCTTTAAATCAGCCTTGCGCTATAGGGCCCTTAATCAGGCCGCGCGGGAATTGCTTTTGGCAGAATCAAGCGACTGGCCTTTTATTATGAAAGCCGGTACCATGGTGGCCTACGCCCAAAAGCGTCTCAAGGCCCATTTAAATCGCTTCTATAAATTGAACAATGATATCGAGAAGGATACCATAGACGAGATCTGGCTTAAGGAGATCGAGTCTAGGGACAATATATTTTGGGACTTGAATTGTGTGAAATATTATTTAACTTCAACTAACTCAAAGCCTGACAAGCAGCTTAAGAAATTAACGGCAGGGAGGTCATGATGAACGATATCGTCGATAATTTGCCGAATATTTTTGCCCAGGACAATGAGGTCTTCGGGTCTAAGCCCAAGAATGTGTACAGTTCTTGCTCGAATATCGAGTATCACAAGGTAAGGGCTTCTTTTGGCATTGCCCTTCACATGCATCAGCCCACCATACCGGCCGGTGGAGGCGATCTCAGGACAGCTGGCCTGGTCTCAAATTTACAGAATATGTTCGAGAACCAAGGTATCGGTGACAATCATAATGCCGGGGTGTTCTTTGATTGTTACCAGCGGTTGTCCCGGATCATCCCGGACTTGGTCAAACAAGGCAAATCTCCCCGTGTCATGATGGATTATTCCGGCAATCTCCTCTGGGGCCTGCGCCAGATCAACGGCGGTGAGGCGCTGGAGAATTTAAAGAAAATTACCTGCAATAAATATTATTATCCCTACGTCGAATGGCTGGGGACGATGTGGTCGCATTCTGTGGTCACCTCAACCCCCATACCTGATATCAAGCTTCATATGACGGCTTTCCGCCACCATTTTGCCTCGATCTTCGGCAAGGAAGCTGAGGAGCGTATCAAAGGTTTTTCCGCGCCAGAGATGCATTTGCCGATCCATCCCGATGTTTGTTATGAATATGTCAAGGCATTGAAAGAATGCGGGTATGAGTGGCTGATGGTCCAGGAGCATACCATCGAGTATCTTAATGGCAAGGGGATCAATAATCCCCATGTCCCGCACAAACTTGTCGCCAAGAATTCCGAAGGCAAAATCCAGGAGATCACGGTCCTCATCAAGACCCAGGGCTCTGATACCAAGCTCGTCGCCCAAATGCAGCCTTTATCCGAAGCGCGGGGACTTTTCCGGCAACAATATTGCGGCAAATTGATCCCGCCTTTTGTCTGCCAGATCGGTGATGGTGAAAATGGCGGGGTGATGATGAATGAGTTTCCACCCATGTACACCCAATCCATGCAGTCGATCGGGACTGAGGGGACGGTCGCTTTGAATGGTTCGGAATATCTGGAATTCTTGGAAGAGGAAGGCATTGATCCTGCTGATTTCACGGCAGTACAGCCGATCTCCCAGCATCGTATCTGGGAGAAGGTCAAGAAATTTGAACCGCAAGCAGTAAACAAGGCCATTCAGGAACTTCATAAATCAGATTCTTCATTTAATCTTGATAAAGGGTCTTGGACCAGCGATCGCAATTGGGTCAAGGGCTATGAACAAGTGCTTGATCCCATCAATCAATTAAGCGCGGCATTCCATGAGAAGTTCGATCAAAAAAATACGGACAAAAACTCCCGTTCTTATAAAGAAGCGTTATTATATGTACTATTGTCCCAAACATCCTGTTTCCGTTATTGGGGACAGGGAATTTGGACGGATTATGCCAAGGAGCTTTGCCGACGGGGGATGGAAGCGATCCAACATGGGAAGACCTCGGCCCCCATCCAGGAACCGTTTAAGGTTGCCCGGGTATTCCAGGAAACACGGGTGAGTTCTTCCAAAGAGCCTAAAAAGGCCGGTAAAAAAGATCTTTTGAGTGTCCCTGAAGTCATCGAGGAAATTGAGAAACACAAATGGTTTGAAAGCGAGAAAGCCGGTCATGATGTGGGCACTGATTGGGCCCGCGAAGATTGGTTAAATAAATATGGTGAACAATGGAAACAAAATCATTAATGAATGAACAGATAGTCAAACCTATGGAAAGCTTTATCACGGACCACGATACCTATCTTTTCAAAGAGGGCAGCCATTTCAGGCTTTATGAAAAGTTTGGCGCCCATCAGATCGTTGTCGACGGTGTCGCAGGGGTACATTTTGCCGTGTGGGCGCCCAATGCCAGGCAGGTTTCTGTCATCGGGAACTTCAATAAATGGCAGAGGAATGCCAATCCTTTAAAGCCGCGCGCGGATTCTTCAGGGATCTGGGAAGGATTTATCCCCGGCCTGGCCAAAGGCGAGGTCTATAAATATTTTATTATTTCCAAGGATGGCTGCTATCAGGTGGAAAAACAGGACCCCTTTGCCTATTACAATGAAGTGGCCCCCAACTTCGGTTCTGTTGTTTGGGAACTTAATTATCAGTGGCAGGATAGCCAATGGATGAAGGAGCGTCATAAGCATAATGGTTTGGACGCGCCATTTTCCATTTATGAAATGCATATTGGTTCATGGAAAAGGGTCCCGGAAGACGGGCATCGGATGATGACCTACCGTGAATTGGCCGATCAACTGCCCAAATATTTGAAAGAGATGGGCTATACCCATGTCGAATTCTTGCCGGTAATGGAATATCCGTTTTACGGCTCCTGGGGATATCAGACCCTGGGTTATTTTTCCCCGACCTCACGCCACGGCACTCCCCAGGACTTTATGTATTTGGTCGATTGCCTGCATCAGCAGGGGATCGGGGTCATCCTTGACTGGGTGCCTTCGCATTTTCCGACCGACGAGCATGGGCTGGTGTATTTTGACGGCACACATCTTTTTGAACACGCGGACCCCCGCAAAGGCTATCATCCTGACTGGAAGAGCGCCATTTTTAATTACGGCCGCAACGAGATCAAGGAATTTTTGATCTCTTCCGCTGTATTTTGGATGGATAAGTTTCATGCGGATGGTTTGCGCGTTGACGCGGTTGCGTCCATGCTCTATCTGGATTATTCCAGGGGCAATGCCTGGATCCCCAATGAATACGGCGGACGGGAAAATCTGGATGCTATTTATTTCTTACGAAGGCTCAATGAGGTCATTTACGCCAATTTCCCGGACACGCAGATGATCGCCGAGGAATCAACCGCCTGGGGCGGCGTTTCCAGGCCGACTGTCACTGGCGGCCTTGGTTTTGGTATGAAATGGAACATGGGCTGGATGCACGACACACTCGTGTATATGGCCAAGGACCCGATCTACCGTAAATATCATCACAATGACCTGACATTCTCTTTTTTGTATGCTTTTTCCGAGAACTTTTTATTATCGCTATCCCATGATGAGGTCACGCATGGCAAAGGTTCATTGGCCGGCAAAATGCCCGGGGACCAATGGCAGCAAATGGCCAATTTGCGGCTTCTTTTAGGGTATATGTTCGCCCATCCGGGCAAGAAACTGCTTTTTATGGGATCGGATTTTGCCCAATGGAGCGAATGGAAATTTGAGCACAGCCTGGAATGGCATGTGCTTCAGTATCCTTCCCATCAAGGCATCCATCAATGGGTCAAGGACCTTAATCATTTTTATCGTCAAGAGCCCGCCTTATTTGAGAGGGACTTTACGCCTGAAGGCTTCGAATTTATTGATTTTAGCGACTATCAAAACAGCATTATCAGTTTTGTGCGCCGTTCAGCGGACAAGAAAAGTTTGATCCTCGCTGTGTGTAATTTCACACCGCGATTATGGAAAGGCTACTGTATTGGCGTTCCTCAGGAGGGCCTTTGGGTGGAAGTCTTGAATTCCGACGGGGCCATCTATGGCGGCAGTAATCAGGGTAATGGGGGAGGCCTGTTGGCCCAACCCAAGCCATTTCACGGTAAACCGTTTTCATTAGCCTTAACCATCCCGCCCTTGGGGATCTTGTACTTAAAAAATACGACTGTCATAGAAGAAGTTCCACTTCTCCCATCTCAGTAATACAGCCGCATAGCTTCGCTTCCCTTCATCAAATCAATGATCTTTCAATGGTGACCAGGGTAAGGCCTTTTCTAGAAAAATTTAATCGGAAGGCAGGCAAAGGACATGGACACAGAAAATAACATCTCTTCAAACAATAAAATAACGGTACGCCTGGAACTTATCAGTAAACCGGGAGTTTTTGCCTCGGTGGCGACCTTGATCGCCAAGTCGAACGCGAATCTGGGGGACGTTGATATTGTACGGGTCACGGCCCATAAGATCGTTCGTGATGTGACCTTTGATGTGGCCCGTGAAAAAGACATTGATAAGATCGTCAAAGGGTTGGATCAATTAAAGAATGTCAAGGTCCTGGCTGTCACGGACAGGGTAATACTGCTCCATATGGGAGGCAAGATCCAGGTCCAAAACAAGGTCCCTATACATACACGTCATCAGCTTTCGATGGCGTATACGCCCGGCGTTGCCAAGATCTCCCAGGCCATCGCCCGCAACCCCGAGGACGTTTATAAAATGACGATCAAGGCCAACAGCGTTGCGGTGGTGACCGATGGTTCTGCTATTTTAGGGCTGGGAAATTTGGGGCCGGAAGCGGCGTTGCCGGTGATGGAAGGCAAGTCCATGATCTTCAAGGAATTTGCGAATATCGATGCATGGCCAATTTGTCTTGCCACTCAGGATGTCAATGAGATCGTCAGGACCGTTGTCAATATAGCCCCGGCTTTTGGCGGGATCAATTTGGAAGATATCAGTGCGCCGCGTTGCTTTGAGATCGAAGAGAAGCTCAGAAAAAAATTATCGATCCCGGTCATGCATGATGACCAGCATGGCACAGCGGTGGTGATCCTTGCCGCGCTCAAGAATTCTTTGAAAGTAGTCCATAAGGATATCAAACATGTCCGTATCGTTATCAGCGGTGTGGGAGCGGCGGGGGCCGCTTGCTGCCGGATCCTTTTAGCGGCGGGAGCGGAACATATCTACGGCTGCAATCGCAAGGGAGTTGTCTTGATCATTAATAAGGATAATCTGGACCGTGCCCGCAAGGACCTTTTTTCCTGCGTTACAGCCAATGAACCGGCCATGACCCTGCGTGAAGCTTTGCACGGGGCTGATGTTTTTATCGGAGTATCAGCAGGGAATCTATTAAGGGGCCATGATCTGGTGAAAATGAAAAAGGAACCTATCGTTTTTGCCATGGCCAATCCCGACCCTGAAGTTGATCCTCATGAAGCCTATAAGGTCTGTCGGATTTTTGCTACCGGGCGTTCGGATTTTCCTAATCAGATCAACAACGCCTTGGCCTTTCCGGGGATATTCCGTGGAGCGTTGAATGTCAGGGCCCGTGAGATCAATGAAGCGATGAAGATCGCGGCTTCTGATGCGATCGCGGACCTGGTACTTCCAAGCCAATTGAGCGATGAATATATTGTTCCCAGTATCTTTGATAAACGCGTTGTCGAAGCCGTGGCCAAGGCCGTGGAAAAAGCAGCGTATCAAACAGGGGTGGCTCGAAAACTGGCGGATGAAGGGACTGAGCATGCAGCTGACATTTCGTGATGTAGAAAACGCCTTTGAGATCGAGGAAAAGACACTTTACCATTGGCTCAATGCCCAGGGCATGCCGGCGGTGAAAGCCAATGACCAGTATTATTTTAATTCGGTCGAGATCCTGGAATGGGCGCTCAAGAACCGTATTCGCCTGACAACGGGTGCCTTAAAACTTTGCGAAAAATCCCGTCAGGGCCAGGATGTCATTACACCGGCGCTGCTGCGGGGCGGGGTGTATTTCGACATCAAGGGCAGTCATCGCGATGAAGTGCTAGGGGTGGTCATTGATCATTTACCACTGCCTGATCATATCGAAAAAACCCCTTTAAAAGAAATGCTTTTATCCCGTGAGCAAGCCGGGACAACGGCCATCGGCAACGGGATCGCGATCCCACATGTGAAGCATCCGGTGGTGCTGGCTGGATTAGAGCCGGTCGTAGGCCTTTTCTTTCTTGAAAAGCCGGTGGATTTTTCTTCGCTTGACCGCGAAGGGGTGCATACATTATTTGTCATTTTATCTTCATCCTTTAAAGGACATCTGTCATTACTTTCCCGTCTGGCGTATTGCCTTCAGGATGAAGGGGTGAAATCAGCATTAAAGCGGCGCGACGATCGTGAGGAGATCCTGGCTGCTTTTCAAGTGGCGGAATCGAAAACAACAAAAGTATGATCTTTCTATTAATAAGCCTTTTTATCCTGGCCATGGCCAGTGTATTGATACTTTTATTTTCCCGGTCCAGGAAAACATCTTCCTTCCTATTCCTGTGGTCCTTGATCGCGGCAAGCCTTCTTGGCCTCTGCTGTGCCCTAAGCATCCTTTGTCAAAAAACAGCAACCTTGCCTGTGTTTGAACAGTATCTTCGTCTGCCCGGGCATTTTCCGTTGGGTGAGTTTTATATCAGCATTGATGCCTTAAGCGCGTTTTTTCTTTTATTGTTGTTCATCCTCTCCCTTGCCGCCGGCATCTACGGGATCGGCTATTTACGGGATTATGAGGGCAAAAGGAATGTAGGTGTGCATCTGGCCCTTTTTCATTGGCTGACCATTGTCATGGTGCTTGTCCTGGTCGCCAAGAATGCGGTACTTTTCCTGGCGGCGTGGGAGCTCATGACGATCATCTCTTATTTTCTTGTCACTTTTTATAACGACAACGAAGGGGTGCGCAAGGCAGGGTTTATCTATTTGGTGGCCGCCCATGCCGGGTTTTTTTGTTTGGCTATCATGTTCATGGTCATGGGTGCCCATGCGAGTTCCATGAATTTTGACCAAATGTCATTTGTTCAATTCTCCCCGGGCTTAGCCGCGTTGCTTTTTATCCTGGCCTTTTTAGGTTTCGGGGTTAAAGCAGGTTTTATTCCCTTTCATATCTGGCTGCCTCGTGCCCATCCGGCCGCACCCAGTTACATCTCTGCTATCCTTTCAGGGGTATTGATCAAGGTGGGGATCTATGGATTGATGCGTGTCATTACCATTATTAAAGATTTTCCGCTGTGGTGCGGAATTATGCTCTTGATGATGGCCGTTCTTTCAGGCGTTGGAGGGGTCTTATATGCTTTAAGCCAGCATGAGATCAAGAAATTGTTGGCGTATTCCACCATTGATAATGTCGGCATCATCACCTTGGGGCTTGGGACAGGGATGATCGGGCATGCCTATCATCAGGATACGGTTGCTTTTATCGGGTATGCCGCAGCCCTATTGCACACGTTTAATCATGCGATCTTTAAAGGACTATTATTTTTAAGTGCGGGCTCGCTGATCCATTCGACCCACACAGGGGAAATGGAACGCATGGGCGGACTTTTTAAATTACTTCCCTGGACAGGCCATCTTTTTTTGATCGGCTCATTGTCCATTTGCGGCTTACCGCTATTTAACGGTTTTATCAGCGAATGGCTGGTTTTTCGGGCACTGTTAGAGGGCGTGTTCCATCTGGACCTATTCGGTATTATTTTTTCAAGTTTAGGTATAGTTGCCTTGGGACTGATCGGCGGTTTGGCCGCATTTTGTTTTGCCAAGGCCTTTGGCATTATTTTCCTGGGCAAATATAGAAGCGGTGAAGAACATCATTTTGTCGAGGCTAACTTATTCATGCGCGTTCCCATGGCAATGCTTGCCGCTATTTGTATTTTTGGCGGGATTTTTCCGATTTATACGGTTCTTTATGCATTTAGAGGGGCCCAGGTGATTACAGGTATGCAGTTGCCTGAAGGAATATCTTCAGCCATCCTTATTCCACTTTTAATGATAACCAAGGTCTTGATGATCGGTGTGATCATTTTCGCCTTCCTGGCTATTTTACGCAAATTCTTAACATCACATTTCAAGGGTCATTCCCGCGAAAGCGGGTCCTCATGCCGGACACTCGCAGGAGCTCGGGATCCAATTCAAACTGAAACATGGATATGTGCATATCAGCATGTTACATCACGGATGCAATACAGTGCTTCTTCATTTTCCAAGCCGGTCTTAAAGATATTCAGGTCAATTTTATTTTTTAAAGTAGATACGACAATCCCTAAAGGATATTTTCCAGGCAAGACCAAGCTAAATTCTTCGGTGAAAGATGTGTCTCAGGATTTATTTTTCCGGCCATTGTTCTATGCGATCAAAAAACTGTCCCGAATATTAAAATGGATCCAAAGCGGTCATACGCAGGTCTATGTTTTGTATATCCTTTTTCTACTTGTTATTTTATTAATATGGAAACTTCATTGAGATGAATACTTTTTTACATTTGATCATTTTGGTTGTTTTCCCTCCGTTGCTATTGGGCATCATCGGGAAAACTAAGGCTTTTTTTGCCGGGAAGATAGGTCCGCCTTTGTTGCAGACCTATTATGACCTTTTTAAATTGATGCAAAAGGCATCTGTCTATAGTCTGACAAGCAACTGGATCTTTAAAGCAGCACCCATGGTTTGCTTATCAGCTATTTTTGCCGCCGGTATTTTAATGCCCATCGCTTCTTTTAAAGCGCCGGTGCAGTTTGCGGGGGATCTTGTCTTTTTTGTTTATTTATTTGCCTTGGCCCGCTTTGTGACCATCCTGGCGGCTTTGGATACAGGTTCAAGTTTTGAAGGGATGGGGGCAAGCCGTGAGGCTACCTTCGGATGTTTGTCCGAGATCGCTATGTTTTTGGATCTGACGATATTGGCCTTATTGGCCCAGAAGCTTTCTCTTTCTGGAATATTCCTGGGAGGATTGGCGTCATCCTGGTTTTTGGTGGGGCCGGTTTTGATCCTGGTCGTTGTCAGTTTGTTTTTGCTGTTGTTGGTTGAAAATTCACGTATCCCTATCGATGATCCTGATACCCATTTGGAGTTGACCATGATCCATGAGGTCATGGTCCTGGACCATAGCGGGGTTGACTTGGCTTATATCGTTTATGGCAAGGCGTTAAAACTTTTTATTTTAGGGACCTTGCTTATTTCAGTGATCTTTACTTTTAGGTTCCATGATCATTTGATGGATACAGGTTTTTTTATCATTGAGATCATGGGGCTGGCTGTTTTGATCGGTATCATTGAATCAACCATGGCCAGGTTACGGATGAACAAGGTCCCGTATTTATTATTGTCCGCGTTTATTTTTTCAATCATTGGGTTTATCGTCATTTTATTAAGGGGACATTCATGAACGTTTGGCTCGATGCCATCTTGATCCTGGTGATTATCCTGGGGCTTTTTATCGTGGCCAGCACACGTCTGGGCACAACGATCCAGATCTTTGCCGCTCAATCCCTGATCCTGGGAACTGTGCCATTCTTTATGTATGCCCATGAATTGGAATTCTTTATTGTTTTTGTTTCGATCGCGGCCATCGTGCTTCGGGGATTTCTCATGCCTAAATATCTTTTTTGGGCGATCAGGCATGTGTCTGTCCGCAATGAGGTAAGCCCGTACATAGGGATTGGGGCAACACTCTTATTAAGTGCCGCATCCATTGTCGGCTCCTTCTTGTTGGCATCAAAGCTCACATTCCCGATAAAAATATGTTCGGACATGGTGATCCCTTCTTCGTTTTCACTGATCATTATGGGATTTATCCTGATCGTAGGACGGACCAAGGCCATCAGCCAGGTCATCGGCTATCTGGTCCTGGAGAACGGCATATTCCTTTTTGCGATCCTTTTGCTTAAGAAAATGCCCCTGTTAGTGGAAATGGGGATATTATTGGACCTTTTTATCGCCACCGTGGTCATGGGTATCGTTGTCAATAATATCACGGATGATTTCAATATCACAGACACCAACGAGCTTACGACGCTCAAGGATTGATGATGCTGATTTTTTTGATTATATTTCCATTATTGATCGCGTCATCGGTCTTTATCCTACCTGAACACAAGGCCAGGAAAAGGATGCTTGTTTTTGCGGCACTTTTGCATAGCAGCTGTGTGGTAAGTTTTTGGTTTATCAAGCCATTGCCCGCCTTAAATGGCTTCTTGGGGCTGGATGACTTGGGGCTGCTTGTTCTTTCCGTGATCAGCGTATTGTTTTTAATGGTTTCATTTTATCTGATGGGTTATTTTAAGGATGAATCAGAGCTATCCCGAAGGATATTTATCGTCTTCTTATTATCTTTTCTTTCGTTCATGACTCTGGTCACCATCAGCCGTCATTTCGGGCTTATATTGATCGCCATCGAGGGCACCACCTTATCCAGCGTGCCCTTGATCAATTTTGTCAAGACCCGCCAAAGCATTGAAGCCACCTGGAAATTCCTGATGATCTGTTTGATCGGCATCGCCTTGGCTATTTTGGGGACCTATTTCCTGGCTGTTGCCGGGATTGTTAATGTTCAAAGTCTTTTTATCGATAAGCTAGTCGAGCATGCCAGGGAACTTTCTTTGCCATGGCTTAAAATAAGCGTTATTTTTTTGCTGATCGGTTGCGGGACCAAGATGGGCTTGGCCCCTATGCATACCTGGCTGCCGGATGCCCATTCCCAAGCCCCGTCACCGATCTCAGCGTTGCTTTCCGGGTGTTTATTGAACTGTGCTTTTTTAAGTATTTTGCGGGTCGGCCAAATTTGCCATGCCGCCGGCCAAATGCCTTTTTTCTCTTCCATGCTCATCCTTTTAGGGGTCATTTCCTTGGGAGTGTCTTTTGTGTTTATTTTTGGCCAGGATGATTATAAGCGGATGTTCGCCTATTCCAGCGTCGAGCATATGGGGATATTGGCCATTGGGATCGGCCTGGGGCCCATCGGTATTTATGGGGCGCTTCTTCACATGATCAATAATGCTTTTACCAAGGGGGCCGCGTTTTTGGTGACAGGAAACCTGTATAAGCAATATCATACCAAGAAGGTTTCAGAGATCAGGGGAGTGCTCCGTAAGTTTCCCATCACCGGGTTATTTCTGTTGGCCAGTTTCTTGGCTGTATGCGGAGTGCCGCCTTTCGGCACCTTTATCAGTGAGATCATCATCCTGTATGCGGCCATCTTGGGGCATCATTATGTTATCGCGGTATTTTATTGCTTATTCTTAGCTCTTATATTTATCGGCATTGCAGATATTATTTTAAAAATGGTGCAGGGAGAATCTCCCGTTATCCCAAGCGACCCCCCAAGCAAAGAAAGCTTAAGCATGGTCCTGCCGATCTTATTTTTAATTATCATTCTATGTATACTTGGTTTTTATATCCCACCGTTCTTGAACCATGCTTTACAAAAAGGTGTTGGACTTTTAAGTGGATAATTTCCCCCTCTTTCTTTAAAGAGGGGATAGGGGAGTTTTGCATGAATTTATTTAATGGCGGTCATATATTGCTATCAAAGATCCCGACCATATCCGTCGAAGAATTTCGCAATAAGGTCCTTGGGCTTTGTCATGAGGATGCCAGGCTGGTGAATTTATTCGGGGTGGGGCAGGCCAACGGGGATGTAAGGATCATGGCTATTTTAGGATTTGATGAGGAAGCATCCCTGAAGATCCTATCCACGATCATTCCTTCAGCTTTGCCTCAATATGAATCATTGACCAAGGACTTGCCTCAAGCTCATTTATTTGAGCGTGAGATCGCTGAACAATGGGCCATCCAGCCTTTGGGCCATCCATGGCTTAAGCCTTTGAGAGATCATTCAAAGGCATATCCATTTTACGCGGTTGAAGGCCGTGAGGTCCATGAAGTAGCGGTGGGGCCGGTGCATGCGGGGATCATTGAGCCCGGACATTTTCGTTTTCAATGCCATGGGGAAGAGATCCTGCATCTGGAGATCCAGTTAGGCTATCAGCATCGGGGCATTGAACCTTTGATGACAGGGGCAGATTTTAAACGAAGCATGCTTTTAAGCGAATCGATCGCCGGGGACACAGCCATTGGGCACTCCATTGCTTTTTGCGAAGCATTCGAATCTTTGACAGGCACTGTGGTCCATGCCCGTGCCCATGCGATCAGGGCCATCGCCCTGGAATTAGAAAGACTGGCCAATCATATCGGGGATTTGGGCGCTCTTGGCATGGATGCGGGATTCTTACCGACGAGTGGTTATTTTGGACGCATGCGGGGCGATTATTTAAATCTGCTTTTGTCGTTAACGGGAAACCGTTTTGGCAAAGGATTGTGCCGGCCCGGAGGCGTTTTATTCGATATTGATGCCAAAATGGCTGATGATTTTGTCCTGAAATTAAAGAAATACCGGGAAGAATTCCAGGATGTCAGTGATCTTCTATTTACCAGGCCTTCAGTGCTCGCGCGTTTTGAAGGGGTAGGGACGATCGCGATGAAGGATGCCAAAGCCCTTGGGCTGGTGGGTCCGGCCGGACGAGCCAGTCAGTTGGAATGTGATATTAGAACGAGTTATCCCTCAGGGATGTGGCAGTATCATCATGTGCCGATCTCTTTGGGCGCAACAGGCGATGTCTATGCCAGGGCCTTGGTCCGGCGCCAGGAAGTTATCAGGTCCCTGGATTTTTTACTGAGAGTCATTCCGAACTTGCCGACAGGGGATATTAAAGTTGAGCCAGGTGCCATGAAACCGGATACTCTTGCTGTTTCCATGGTTGAAGGATGGCGCGGGGAGATCATGCATGTGGTTATCAGCGACGCGCAGGGTGGAATCGCGCGTTATAAGATCAAAGACCCGTCTTTTCATAATTGGTCCGGCCTAGCCTTTGCCATGCGCGGCCAGGAGATCTCCGATTTTCCAATGTGCAACAAAAGTTTCAACCTGTCTTATTGTGGTCATGATTTATAAGCTTTTATTAGTTTGTCATTCCCGCGAAAGCGGGAATCCATAATAGAATAAAATTTACGAAACAGTATAAACAGGAGAGATGGCGTAATGTTAAAGATCCTCAAAACCCGTTTTAAACAAGGCTGCAAGACCTTAGGCTTTCCTAAAGTCCCGGCGCCAGCCATGCCCTCACGCTATCGCGGTCGGCCGATCATTGCCGGACAAGAGGAAAAAATAGACCTTGGGAAATGTTTATTTAATCCTGACAGCGGTCTTAAATATTCGAATGATTATCGCATGGCCGTGTCAAATCCAGAGGATTTGGTTTTATCACCGTCGCGTGAAATCGTGCTGGCCCGTGCCTTGAATGACCGAATGCTCAAAATCTTCGGGCGTTCACTTAAATTAAGGCAGGTTTCTGCCGGCGGATGCAATGCCTGCGAGCTGGATTTAAATGTTTTAAATACTCCGGTTTTTGACCTGAGTCGATTCGGTATCCAATTTGTCGCTTCCCCACGTCATTCCGATGGTATTGTTGTCACCGGTCCGATCACGAAGAATATGCATGAAGCCCTACTTAAAACCTATGAAGCCATCCCCGAGCCCAAGATAGTTATTGCGGTAGGCGGCTGTGCTATTTCAGGGGGAATGTTCAGTGAAAGTCCCCAAGTTGCCAAAGGCCTAAATACCATCATCCCCGTTGACCTATATATCCCCGGCTGCCCGCCCCACCCCTTGACCATCCTCGACGGCCTCTTACGCTTATTGGGCCGATTCTAACTTTTAGGGCTGACGATCTCAACCTGGCTATCGTTTTCATTGACTACCGGGCCCATAATATTGGTTGGAATAGCTAGAGGTGTCCCGATAACATCCGTTGTCCCGTCTGTAGCTAACTGATCTCCCATATCAACGACAGGATCCTGGACAGAATAGGCCCAAGCGGATTGATTGGTCGCTGTGTCGAGGCGGTAGACCATGGTCATGGATTTGTAAGATGAAGCATCAACGGGAATACCAGACAATACACTGGCTACGATTGAAGTTACTGCTACAGGTGTTGAAAGGGTCCTAGCCCGCACCATCAATGTACCGGCTTTAAATGCGACCTTGGCTCCGGCATGGAAGGCTGTTGAAGGCATAAACAAATTGACCGGCTGTAAGGCTGACCATACCGTAGTATTAGCAGCAGGGTCTCCATTTGTATCCATGTTTAAAGTAGCAGTTTTGGTATAAACAGCTCCGGCGTTACTATTTTCTCTTGGAGAGCCGATGACGACCGTCACAGTACCCGTCTTAGCTAAGGCGTTAATAGGCGGTTGATAAACGGCCACTGAGTGGCCGAATCCCGCGCTCGTGCTATGGATATCTTTGATCTCCCAAGTGTTTCCCGTATTCATGATCACACGAACATAGCTATCAGTTGATTTGCCGCCAGGAGGTGCTGGGTACCCAATGACGATATAATTTCCACTGGCATCAACTGGTTCAACATTATTGGTTGCTTGAGCAACCGGAGGGATTTCCTTCTCAAAAGTTCCTGTTGCTGGATCAACGATCAAGCATTCCCTGGATTCAGGCAGCGTCACCACCAACATATTTTGTGATAAAGCCAGGTTCATGGAATGGACCAATGGATTGATGGTGGGATCTATGTTGGCCACCGTGCTTACCAATATTTTATTTGATTGGATCCATGGGGCATTTGACGTTGTGCGTGTAAAAACATAGATCTTGGCGTTACCGTTCGGAGGCAAAACACCGACGGCCATCAAATTGCCTTTAACAGCAAAGACTCTGCCAAAATTATTATTTGGTTCCGGTACCGAGATCGTGGCTAAAGGCGTGATCGGTTGCTGGAATATCCTCCAATGGCCTTTGGCATTCATGCGAAGCTCATAGATCAAGCCACCGGGCATATTATTGGCGGAGTTATTAACAGGTGCGGACACATAGACACTGGTTGACCCGTCAGCATTGGGCCCGTCAACGGCAACAGTATCAGAGAAACTGTTGTTCGCGTTGATATCATTGGCATGGGCAGTGACCGTATCAACATTATTATGTACGGTTAAATGGTCAACAACTGCCTGGGTCAATTGATCGACGGCATAGTCATAGATCCCAACTCCACTGATCTGAAGGTCATTATTATAAGGCTGAAGCGTGTTTACAAAACTTACCAAACCGGATAGATCGAACCTGCCGGGAGTAGTGAGAGCCTTATAAGCAGTGAATAAGTCATTGGCCCTGTTTGCAATTACTGTTACCAGTTGTTGGTAGGCGACCTTATAAGCATTGCCTCCAGTGGTAGGGATATGATAAGGTTTTAGAGATTCGACCAAATTAACCGCAGCAGCCAGATCCGCGGCAGAATATGATTTTTGATAAGTGCTGATCGCGTTATTGACCTGAGTAGTCACGGCATTTGCTAAAGCTTTTTCGGTTGAAGTAAAGGTAGTTCCGCTACCTCTTGTTACTTCCACAGCTGCCAATAGTCTTTGAGGATTGAAAGGTTCGCTTTGAAATGCTGTGATCACATCCGTAATATTGATGGGATCCTTAATGCCTGGGAATATGGTGTGTAGAGATGATAAAGGTGTGGTTGGCAGGTCTTCAGGATGTTTTATTATTTCATAAGGGGCTGAAGAAGCGATCAACTTTCCGGTAGCATCAAAGACTGAAATGGTGCCTTTTAATAGATATTTACTTACAGTTTTGGCAAAATTCATAGCTTGGTCTGTCATGACCGAAGCGCCGCCAGTTAGAATAGCTTCTGTAGTATTAGGGGAGGGATCAATAAGGCCGCCTGTTGATACAGATATTGCCTGGGAAAGACTTGACATGGCCTGTGCCTGATAGGGCACTGTTATGTACCCTAAACACATGATTGACACCATAATGGTGATCTTGCGGTTTAGTTTGAAATTTTTCATTATGGCCTCCATAAATTTGGTTTTATCCATAAAATAAAAAACCCGAATGCCTCTCTAATATGTCTATGAGCATGCATTCGGGATAATCGAGACTGCTGACAAGTTTACCCTGTATGCAGCTCGACTGCCATACTTCGCTAAAGAGCGAAGATTAGGCCCGATCCTTTGCGTCCCTGGGTTTCCCCAAGTTTGCAATCAAAATTCCAAAAGAACAATGGTATTCTATTTTCAACCATACCACATAAATATCAGAAAACAAGGGCACCACTTGAGAAAACAGTCAAAAAAAGTCGAAATATTTCTCTAAAGTCATAGAAAGCAGAGCTTTAAAAATTTCAAAGATTTTAAAAATATTTTTCCGGAAAGCGTTTGCTTGAAATGACTTACGAAAAGTAATTGTTTAATATGATTTTCATCGGGGAACTATTTTTGAGCAAACTATATCAAAACTATATCAAAACACGCTTGCGTATGCGGTGAATACATGTTATATTCTACGCAAGGAGTGCGGAGAATAATGCGTTATATCCATCTATTAAATAACTGGCCGAAATTTGTTTGGGACTATCAACGGATCACGACTTTGTTAGGCGCAGTGCGTAACGGCCAAGGCCGGTTGATTGGCCGCATGGACTCATTGGGATTTTCGTTGCGTTCTGAAGCTATATTACAGACCCTTACGCTTGATGTTTTAAAGAGCAGTGAGATTGAAGGCCAAATACTTGACCCTGCTCAAGTGCGTTCGTCTATCGCACGAAGATTAGGGATGGATATTGCAGGGCTTATTTCATCCGACCGCAATGTTGATGGAGTTGTGGAGATGATGCTGGATGCTACCCAGCAATTTAAGAAACCACTGACTAAAGACCGATTATTTGGCTGGCATGCAAGTCTTTTTCCCACCGGCCGCAGTGGAATGCAAAAAATAGTTGTCGGGAATTGGAGGGATGATAAACATGGCCCTATGCAGGTTGTTTCCGGACCAGCTGGACGACAGCGAGTCCATTTTCAAGCGCCGGACGCGCAACGTATAAACATAGAAATGAAGCATTTTATTGCTTGGTTCAATCAAGAAATAAGTATAGATCCTGTGATCAAGGCTGCCATTGCTCATTTGTGGTTTATAACCATTCATCCTTTTGATGATGGTAACGGACGGATAGCGCGAGCTATCACCGATATGCAGCTTGCACGCGCTGATGGCAGCGCCCAACGGTTTTATAGCATGTCTGTTCAAATTCGTCATGAAAGAAATGCTTATTATAACGTGCTTGAAAATACTCAAAAAAGTCCGGATATGGATATCACAACTTGGATTGAGTGGTTTTTAGCTTGTTTGGACAGGTCAATTTTCTCGACAGAAAAAACATTGGCTGGTGTTTTTAAGAAAGCACACTTTTGGAAAATCCACCCTGAAGGTTCTTTGAATAAACGCCAAATATTGCTGATCAATAAATTATTTGATAGTTTTGAGGGTAAGCTCACGTCTTCTAAATGGGCAAAAATCGCTAAATGTTCCCAAGACACAGCTTTGCGGGATATTGGGGAGCTTGTTGAAAAGAAAATCCTCATTAAGGACTCCGCAGGTGGACGAAGTACTGGTTATTCCTTAGGCCCTATCCTGGCGTAAACTCAAAAAACTCAGCAATTAAGAACCAATGATTCTTCGCACGGAAAAAGCGTAAAAGTTAGGTT
>CAZASA010000020.1:23966-32595 GCA_964487685.1 uncultured Planctomycetales bacterium | reverse complement strand
CGGCCTTTTTGTCCGCAATTCTAATGATAATGGGTATGGTAAAGGTATTATTTCGACCCCGGCGTTCTTTACATCCTATTCGTTGCGCAATGAAACAAGGACCTATGACGTTATTAATAACATCAGTGAAATTGATTATAATTCAGAAATTGTTCCGCCGGCGTTAAGCTACAACACTTCAGTTCTTTCCTGGACTAAAAGTTGGACTAGGGATGTATTTCATTATGATACCAATCATAATAAAACCGGTTGGGACCGCTATATGCTTGATAACAGTTTTACGAGTTACTTGGCCAATGGCCAATTGATCACACAGGCGGACACAAGTGGCAATCCCACGGCATCAGTACCGGTAAGTTATAACCCAAGCACAAATGTGATAGGGTCATTGGTGGTAGCGCCTGCTTCTGTGCCACCTCCATGCACCTTGGCTTATCCGGTTGTTATGGTCACACCATCAACAAGCACGATAATTGCCGGAAATTCAACAACGATGAATGTTCGTGTTTGGAACCAAAATGGTTTGGGTTGCTCAACGCCTTCAACTTTTCAGTTAACGGATATTTTACCGGCAGGGTGGAGCGGGAGTTTGTCGCAATCATCCGTGACGTTAAACAGTGCTTCAAGTATGAACATACCTTTGACGATCAATGTCCCGCTTAACGCGACTAATGGGGTATATTCATTTTCTATCCAAGCCCAAGCAGGTGCTTATAGCACGATCGCTGATGTATTTATCAATATACCAATACCCACCATGACGATTACGATCAATCCAACAAGTTTTGGTATAGTTACAGCATCCCCCTCAAGCGTACTTCAGGGCCTGCCAAGCATCTTGAGGTTAATACCCGCACCGGGTTATTTTCCGTCATCTGTCAAACTCAATACGGCAGATATAACTTCTCAACTGATATATTCTTCATTAACCAGAACTTACGCGTATCTAATACAAAAAGTTAATACGAATTATAGTGTCAGTGTCACGTTTAGTCCGATATTCCCATCAATGATAATTTCTCCGATATTAAATCCACCGGTGATCAATCCAATTGGTGGGCCAGTTAATAATAAAATTGCCCCTGTAATAGTAACTATTACAAAACCAGCAGTTACTCCACCGCCTAATCCTGCTGTTGCTCCAACGCCTAAATCAGTAATCACGACAACTACTCAACCTGTTTATACTTACCCTAAGCCTGTACTCACACCGAATCCTAAGCCAGTTGTAACAACGCTCTCGAAGCCAATTGCTTTTGTATCGGCACAATCTCCTCCCTCACCATCTGATCCAACCGATAGCGGGTATTACAGCGATCAAATAGGAAGCATTACTAATTGACCCAACCAACGATTCCTTGAACTTCCGCCAAAAGTTCTTATAATAGCCACCTTATGAAGATATTAGGCGGACAATATAAAGGGCGTAATTTTTTTATGCCTGAAGGGATCAGGCCAACGCAGAATGTCCTGCGTGAGGCTATTTTTGATCTATTAGGGCATG
The DNA here is from genome assembly GCA_964487685.1 of uncultured Planctomycetales bacterium. Taxonomy (GTDB): domain Bacteria; phylum Omnitrophota; class Gorgyraeia; order Zapsychrales; family Fredricksoniimonadaceae; genus JABDGZ01. The sequence goes on along the minus strand of CAZASA010000020.1, from coordinate 31,091 downwards.
ACTTTAGCGGCTTAAGCTTTCTGGAACTCTTTGCCGGAAGCGGGGCAGTGAGCCTGGAAGCGATCTCCAGGGGCGCTGACCAAGTTGTCATGGTCGAGCATAATGACCTTAACGCCCGCACCATCAGGGAGAATTGTGAACTTTTAGGCATTGATCTGGGGGTCAATTTCTCCTTGATCCATGCGGACGCTTTTAAGACCGTTAAACTCCTTTCCGAGGAGGCCAGGCGTTTTGACATCGTTTTTCTGGACCCCCCGTATGGTCAGAAACTGGCCAAAAAAACCTTGAAACTGATTGACCGAAGTGATATATTACACCCTCAAAGTTTGGTCTGTGTCCAACTGGAGTCTTCCGAGAATCTAGAAATTCCTGATGGCTTTAAAGTCCTTACCCAAAGGCGTTACGGTTCCTCATATCTAACAGTGATACAAAAGGTTGCAACTTAAGGGAGTACTCGGAAAGAGAGTACAGTGTAATGATAAAGAAGCAGGAGGCGATTTATCCGGGAAGTTTTGATCCGGTCACGAACGGCCATTTGGATGTGATCCAAAGGGCTTCGCGTATTTTCGATCATGTGATCGTGGCGGTGGCGAATAATACAAGCAAGAAGGCTCTTTTTACCATTCAGGAACGCAAGGAGCTTTTGATCGAAGCGACCAAGCCTATCAAGAACGTCACGGTTGAGACATTTGATGCCCTGGTCGTCGAATATGCGCGCCGCAAAAAGATCAATGTGCTGATCCGCGGGCTTCGCATGACATCGGATTTTGATTATGAGTTCCAAATTGCGTTGACCAATCGACGCTTGGCGGAAGATATTGAAACGGTCTTTTTAATGCCGTCGGAACAGGTGGCCTTTGTTTCCTCGAGCCTGTTAAAGGAGATCGCCAGCTTAAATGCGGACATATCTTCCTTTGTTCCCAAGGTCGTCGAACGCAAGTTAAAAGAGCGCTTGTTGCGGCATGATTAAAATAGCGGTGAGAGACATACCCTCTCAAGGGCTTGACATAGACCAAAGCATCCCTAAGGAAGGGATCGGCCTTTCAGCACAAGAGGTCGATATCCGTTCCTTGCTCAACGTCAAGGCCCATTTGGAGAAGGTCGACAACGTCGTCGTTGCCAATGCCCATATCAAGGCTGAATTCGGCTATATGTGCGCCCGTTGTTTGCAGGAATTGTCGTCGACTGAAGAGCGTTCATATATATTTGATTTTGAACTCGACCCGGCCACTGAGTATGTCGATCTGGGTGAAGAGATACGGCAAGAGATGATCTTGTCTAATCCCGCCAAGGTCTTGTGCAGCGATGATTGCAAAGGTATTTGCCCAGAGTGCGGGGCGAATTTAAATGTCGAACAATGTAAATGTGAACCATAAACAAGGAGTTTTCAAATGCCTCTACCAAAAAGACAACATTCTAAAACACGCGGACGCAAACGCCGCACGCATTGGAAGGTGACGGTCGCGTCACTTCGCGCCTGTCCCCAATGTACCAAACCAGTGCTTTCTCATCGCGTTTGTCCTTTCTGCGGGTTTTATAAAGGGAATCAGATCGTTGAAGTAAAGTCAGCGTAATTGCTTTTTAATTTGAGGGCTTCTCATGAAGATAGTCGTTGACGCCATGGGTGGTGATTTCGCTCCCCAGAATGTGATCGCCGGGGTTATTGACGCTGTCAAAGAGTATGGGGTGGCTATCACCTTGGTAGGCCAGCAAGGCCCCATTGAAGTTGAGCTGGCGAAATACCAATACCCCAAGGACCTAATTGAGATCGTCCATGCCCCGGAGGTGGTGGCCATGGACGACCCGGCAACGGTCGTCATGCGCCAAAAGCGCCAATCGTCCATCAGTGTGGGCATGGCACTTTTGAAAAAAGAAGGCTATGATGCCTTTGTCAGCGCCGGAAACACCGGGGCCTGTGTCGCGGCATCCACCTTTATTTTAGGCATGATCCCGGGTGTCGACCGTCCGGGTATCGGCTGTATTTTTCCTTCCCTTAAGAAATTCACCTTTATCATTGATGTCGGCGCCAACACCGCGGCCAAGCCGGAGCATTTACTGCAATATGCCAAGATGGCCAAGATCTATGCTCAGGCTGTTTTGGACAGGGCAATGCCCGGGATTGGATTGCTTAATATCGGTGAGGAAGAATGCAAGGGCACAGATTTTGAAAAAGAAACACACAAACTTTTGGAAGAGAAGGAACCTTTATTTATCGGTAATATCGAAGCCAATGAAGTTTTTACAGGCAAGGCAGACTGCATTGTTTGTGACGGGTATGTCGGTAATATCACGTTAAAAGTATCAGAAGGCCTGGTTGAATCGATCGGCAAGTTGCTTAAACGTGAGATCGTCAAAAACCCCATAGCTATTTTGGGTGCTTTATTGCTTAAATCCAGTTTAAGCGAAGCCAAAAAGAGTGTTGATTATTCTGAATACGGCGGAGCACCTTTGCTTGGGGTGAATGGATTAGTGCTCATCAGCCATGGCCGCTCGTCCCCTAAGGCCATCAAAAATGCGATCCGTAATGCCAAAGAAGAAGTTGATCATAATGTCTTAGAAAAGATCAAAGCAGAGATGAGCCAGTAATGATAAAGGTCGGCATCCTCGGATTAGGCATTTATTTGCCTTCAAAAAGATTGACTAATTTCGACCTGGAAAAATTGGTGGATACGTCCGATGAGTGGATCCGCTCGCGTACAGGTATCCAGGAACGCCGCATCGCCGCCCTGCATGAAAAGACCAGTGATCTCGCCGCCAAAGCAGGTAAACAAGCCTTAAAGAACGCTAAAATATCTTCCGATAAAATTGATCTGATCATCGTCGCCACGATCAGCCCTGACAGTAATTTTCCGTCGGTCGCCTGTAAGGTCCAAAAGGCCTTAGGCGCCAAAAATGCCGCTGCCTTTGATGTATCAGCAGCCTGCAGCGGGTATTTGTATGCGTTGACCACGGCCAAGCAATATATCCAGACAGGTATGGCCAAACGCGCCCTTGTGATCGCGGCTGAGCGCATTTCGGGCCTCATCAATTGGAAAGACAGGGATACCTGTGTCCTTTTCGGCGACGGGGCAGGTGCCTGTGTTTTGGGCAAAGTCCGCTCGGGGGGTATTACCGCTGATTTTTTACAAGCCTTTGGTGATAAGGGTGACTTGATGCAGGTCATTGCCGAGGACGCCCGCAGCCCATTTCAACAGAAAAAAACATCCTATACACAATTACCTTATGTTTTGATGCAGGGCCAGGAACTTTTTAAGGTTGCTGTTAATTCTATGGCTGATGCTATTGAGAAAGTGCTGAAAAAAGCCAAGATCAAAAAGCAAAAGATTGATTGTATCATCCCGCATCAGGCCAATGACAGGATCATGTCTGCTGTCGCTAAAAAATTAAATGTCTCCAAAGACAAGATCTTTATCAATATCCATAAATACGGCAATATGTCAGCCGCATCGATTGCCGTGGCATTATACGAGGCAGAAAAATCCAAACGGATCAAAAAAGGTGATACGGTCGTTTTAGTGTCTTTCGGCGCGGGTCTCGTCAGCGCCGCAAATGTGATTAAATGGTAAAATGAAAAATATTGCCCTAATATTCCCCGGTCAAGGCGCCCAGAAGGTAGGCATGGGCTTGGAATTTTTCCAAACTTCCCCTGAAGCCAAAGCCATATTCCAGCAAGCCGATCAAATTTGCGCCAATGACCTGACCAAGGTGATCTTTGAAGGCCCTGAAGAGAAACTGACCTCAACTGCATTTTGCCAGCCTGCCATTTTCACCATGTGTGTAGCCGCCCTGGAAGCATTTAAGGCAAGCCCAAAATTTAAGGACTATTCGATCAAATTCACGGCCGGACACAGTTTGGGTGAATATGCCGCCCTTTATGCGGCCGGTGTCATGCGGTTTTCCGAGGCCTTGGGGTTGGTACAGAAGCGTGCTCTTTGTATGGAGGAGGCGACCAAGCAAAATCAGGGGAGCATGGCAGCGGTGATCGGCTTTGATCAAAATAAGCTTCGTGACATTTGCCGTCAAACCGGTGCCGAAATCGCAAATTATAATTCTAAGGAACAAATTGTCATCACCGGTGCAGCGGCAAAGGTGCATGCAGCGCTTGAGGCCATCAAGGCGGCTGGTTGTCAAAAGGTGATCCCTTTAGCTGTGAGCGGGGCTTTTCATTCTTCCTTAATGGATTCGGCTTCTTCTAAATTTGCTCTGGCGTTAAAGACAATTCATGTCCAGAGCCAACTTGTGCCGGTCTTAAGCAACGTAACCGGTGAGCCTCATATCACGGATAATATTCGAACGAATTTGGCTGACCAGATCAACCATTCCGTCCAATGGGTCAAATGTCTTGAATATATGACCTCCCAAGGCATTACACATTTTATCGAGATTGGCCCAGGCAAGGTTCTCAAAGGACTGATGCGCCGTATCGATCCTGCCATCACGGTTGTAAATATAGAAAAACCCCAGGATATCGCTGATTTGGGGTCGATTTAGCCCGTTTGACATTAACCCAAAATATACGTTAATTCTTTTGAAACTCCTTTCAGGGATGGTAAAATATTCCCATACATGCAAATGTATAACTCGCCTGCGGCAGCGTCGTCGCAAGGGAGGAAACCAAAGGAGGCTTCAACATGGACACAATCCATACCGTATTGGTACCATCGGCAAGATTGGTTCTTGCTCAAGTGGGGATGTTTGTCAGTAGTGTGCTTTTGGTCTTGATCCTTTTTCTCATCGGCTGGCTTTTCTCTAAATACGTTATCAAAAGCGGCGTCACCAACTTGCTTAAGCTTTTAAAAGTTGATGATCTTTCCCACCGTATTGAGCTTGATGAAATTCTAGCCAAAGGCGGCATCGATATCGGCCTTGCAGAGCTCACAGGGATCATTTGCTATTGGCTGGCCTTGCTTGTCACCTTTGTGGTTGCCCTAAACGCGGTTGGATTGACTGTTGCCGCTGATTTATTGCAGAAGATAGTACTTTTTATACCCAATATCATTGCCTCAGCCTTCATTTTGATCGTTGGAATGTTTGCCGCGGTTTTATTGCGTAACGTTGTCAGGGTTTCTGCCAATAATGCGGGTATTTCCCAGGCTAATTTGATCAGCAATATCTGCGAGATCGTTGTCATCGTCTTTGCCGTTGCGGTCGCTTTGGACCAACTGCAGATCGGCGGCAGGATCATTGCCTTAACCATCAGCATCATCCTGGCTTCATTTGGGCTTGGTTTTGCCCTGGCCTTCGGATTGGGCTGTAAGGACATTGTAGGCAAATCTGTAGGTGATTTTATAAAGAAATTAAAGAATTAAATATTAGTAAGCTATTATGAGTTAATTGTCCTGCCTGTTCCCTGCCGATTCTCAAAGGTTAGGGGGCAGGCAGGTTTGTTTTACCCTTCACATATGTCATTCCCGCGAAAGGTCCTCATGCCGGACATGCGCAGTTGCTTCGGGAATCCATAACAAAGAAATATTTCTTTGCAATTTAAGTTTTTAGGATATAATAAAAATACTTAAATCCAATGGTTTCAGAACTTTAAATGAAAAAAACCCAAAAGTTAGAAACATTGATCATTGAGGAAGGGCACTCTCAGATTGATGATTTCCTTTCTGAAATCGAAAGATCTCAGATCGAATCATCTCATGTTGAAGACTTTCCCATTCTTGAGAAGTTAATTGATATTAAAGTCCCGCCGCCCAAGGTCGACCAAAAGATCCAGGTCAATCCTCTGCGGATTGCCATCCTTTCCTGGGAATCCCTTCATTCGATCAGTATAGGCGGGATCGCGGTGCATGTGACAGAATTGGCTTCAGCGCTTGAGCGCAAGGGCCATGAGGTGCATGTTTTTACCCGTATGGGAAAGCCTGATCATGCTCAATTTGAACGTATCCATGGGGTCTATTATAATAGGGTGCCTTATCGTGGCCATTCGGATTTTATAGAAGATGTGAATAATATGTGCCGGTCCTTTGTCACTTCAGTGTTCCAGGTTGAAGATTATATGGGCCGTGGATTTGATGTGGTCCATGCGCATGATTGGCTGACATCGAATGCCATGGTGTGGATCAAACAAGGCCGCGGCAGAAAAGGCATCTTAACGATCCATGCCACTGAATACGGCCGATGCGGCAATAATTTTTTTGGCGGTCCATCAGCCCGTATCAGGGACCATGAACGTCACGGCACTTATTGCGCTGACAGGGTCATTTCAGTTTCAAATACGTTAAAAGGCGAGATCATGTGGATGTACAACCTTCCTGACTGGAAGGTCAGCAGTATCTATAATGGGGTGAATTGTACACATTTCGATGTTAATGTTGATCCGGGCGGCGTTAAGAAAAGATATGGTATTGGTCCGCTTGACCCGATGGTTTTGTTTGCCGGCAGGATGACAATTCAAAAGGGGCCTGATATATTGGTTGAAGCCATTCCTTTTGTGCTTCGTCATTATCCGAATGCGAAGTTTGTTTTTGCGGGTGATGGGCATTTACGGGGAGCTGTTGAGAATCGGGCAAGGCAATTAGGGATCACTCATGCCACGCGCTTTATCGGCCATCAAAACGCCTGGGGCTTGATCGATCTTTTTAAGGCGTGTGAATGCGTTTGTGTGCCAAGCCGTAATGAACCTTTTGGTATTGTTTTGCTGGAAGCCTGGAGTGCGGGTAAGCCTGTTGTCGCCAGTGAGATCGGCGGCCCTTCAGAATTGGTATGGCATGATGTGACAGGCTATAAAGTACGCCCGAGCGCCGAGTCAGTGGCCTGGGGCCTTGGGACATTGTTCGCTAATTTTGATCATGCGAGATGGATGGGAAAAAATGGGAGGTATGCGGTTGAGAAAGATTTCTCCTGGGACATTATTGCTGACCACACCTTAGGTGTATATAAAAGCTGATATAAAAGACCGCTCCATGTTAACGCGTCATTGCGAGGAGCCGAAGGCGACGCGGCAATCTCAAAAAGAACAACTTAAACCCTAAATTTTACAACCTCTTGAAAAAACAATTAATTAATAACGGGAAGTAGCGCAGTTGGCTAGCGCACTTGTATGGGGTACAAGAGGCCGTGGGTTCAAATCCCACCTTCCCGATTTTTTAAATGTAAGGGGATTTGAAGCCGAGTCGAGCG
>CAZASA010000020.1:18447-23866 GCA_964487685.1 uncultured Planctomycetales bacterium | reverse complement strand
GAGGTCCAACGAATGTTGGACCGGGGGAGAAAAAATCCCACCTTCCCGATTTTTTAAATGTAAGGGGATTTGAAGCCGAGTCGAGCGCCATTGGTCCGAGCGAGACCGGCCGGTTTCGGAGGAGGTCCAACGAATGTTGGACCGGGGGAGAAAAAATCCCACCTTCCCGATTTTTTTGAGACAAAAATGAATAAATCCTTCAACGAGCGCCGTAAAAATGTCCGTATTAACCGGAATTTTATCCTGACCTATCATGAGAAGGATAAGATATCTTTAGCCCATGACATTTCTCAAGTGAATAATGTCAGCAAAGGCGGGATGAATTTCTCAACGGCACATCCCATCGAGGCAGGGGCCGTTGTCGTCGTTGACATCAAAGCCCCTTTTATTGCGGATCCCATGCGCCTGGAGGGCCAAGTCCTGGATTGCCGCGAAAAGGTCCCGGGTATCATCTATGAGATCAGGATACAATTTCAGGCTGTTCCCCCGGAAAGTGTCAGCGCATTGGAGAAGATCGAGAAATACAGCAAGCTCAACAAGGAGTGAGGATGGGGCATTCTTACGACGGGGCCGAACGCAGGGAAGATTTCAGGGTTTTTAAGCATTACAGCCTGTTGTTTAAATATAAGGATTCCCCCGAGAAGAGATCAGACGTAACTTTTATCCAGGATATCAGTCAAGGGGGGGTGCGTTTTACGATCTCACAGCCGATCAAATCCGGTACGGGCTTATTATTTGAGATCGGTGTGCCCTACATTGCACCTCGGAAATTATTTTTAGAGGGTTTGGTCATCGCCAGTAAAGAGATCACACCCAAATTGGTTTATGAGATCAGGGCCAAATTCAATTCACTGGATGAGGAAACCATCAAGATACTGGAAATGATCGAAAAACAAAATAAAAAGGACTAAGAAAACTCATGGATTGCATTAATATTGGATTGGTCGGTTACGGCGTCGTCGGTCAAGGGGTCGTTAAAGTCCTCAAGAGCCGAAGGAAATTCTTGCGGGAGAAATATGAAACAGATTTTATCATCAAGACGCTCTGTGACCGAAGCATATCTAAAAAGCCGAATCCCGGTTTAGACAATACGGTTTTGACGACGGATTATCAAGCTGTCCTTAAAGACCCTGACATCCATGTCGTGGTCGAATTGATCGGCGGATTGTCGCCGGCCAAAGAAATTATCATGGGCGCTTTAAAGGCCAAAAAGCATGTGGTCACCGCCAACAAGGCCCTGATCGCCGAATGTGGATTGGAATTATTCAAGGAAGCTGATGCTAACGGCTGCAGTATCCTGTTTGAGTCGTCGGTGGGCGCCGGTATCCCCATCATCCGTACGATCACTGAGGGCATGGCGGGTAATAAATTTAACGGGGTCTATGGGATCATTAACGGGACCTGCAATTATATCCTGACCGCGATGTCTAAATTTAAATTGACCTTTGCCCAGGCGCTCAAAGAAGCCCAGGAAAAAGGCTACGCGGAAAGCAATCCCAGTTTGGATATCAGCGGCATGGATGCGGCCTATAAATTGGCCATCCTGGTTTTTATCACCATGGGTAAATTCGTCAGTGTCAAAGACATTCATGTCGAGGGGATCAATCATATATCCCATGAGGACATTGAATTCGCGGATAGTCTGGACCTTAGCATCTGTCTTTTGGCCATCGCCAAGAAAACAGGCAATAAATTAGATGTCCGTGTGCATCCGACCATGATCCCCAAGGAGCATGGATTAGCGACGGTAAACGGGGTAGACAATGCCATTTTCCTGGATTCAGACCCGTTAGGGGATGTCTTCATTGAAGGCCAGGGAGCGGGTCAAATGACCGCGGCCATGGGGGTCGTGGCTGATTTGATCAATTTAGGTATCCGTGTGGATGCGCCTGCTTGTATCTGGGCATTTAACCCTGCTGATGAGGTTGAAAATTTGACCCTAAGGAAGATCGAAGAAGTTGAGACCCGTTTTTATATCCGTTTTATGGTCATTGACAAACCCGGTGTCCTGGCGTCGATTACGACAGTGCTTGGACAGCACAATATTTCCATTGCTTCAGTAAGCCAGAAGCAGGAAAACAAGGGTTCTACTGTTCCGGTTGTCATTTTGACCCATCAAGCCAATGAATTACAGGTCAAACAAGCGCTGGAGAAGATCACGGAATTAGCTGTTGTCAGAGGCAAACCAGTCGCCATCCGCATGGAGAAACTTTAAAAAGTGTCCCCACTGGTTGCCAAGCAAATAAACCACTGAAGGTGAAAGCCAAATGCGCTGGACAGGATTAATAAATCATTACAGAGAATATTTACCGGTCACGGACAAGACACCGGTCGTTACCTTATACGAAGGTAATACACCGTTGATCCCGGCCGAGTTCTTAAATAAGATCACCGGACTTCAGGTTTTTTTGAAGTATGAAGGTTTAAACCCGACAGGTTCTTTCAAAGACCGCGGCATGACCATGGCGATCTCCAAGGCCTGTGAAAAGGGTGCCGAGATCGTGATGTGCGCGTCGACCGGCAACACTTCCGCTTCAGCCGCGGCCTATGCCGCCAGGGCCGGGATCAGGTGTGTGGTGATCATCCCGAACGGAAACATTGCCATGGGAAAATTGGCCCAGGCCATGATCCATCAAGCGCAGGTGATCGCCATTGAAGGCAATTTCGACGATGCGCTCAATATCGTCAAAGGGATCACGGATGAATATCCGGTGGAGTTGGTCAATTCATTAAATCCATTTCGCATTGAAGGACAAAAGACAGCTGCTTTTGAGATCTGTGATTTCTTGGGCGATGCCCCGGAATTCCATGCGATTCCCGTCGGTAATGCCGGAAATATCACGGCTTATTGGAAGGGATACAGGGAATACCGTACAGCCGACAAGTCCAGGACTTTGCCTAAGTTGTTAGGTTTTCAAGCCGCAGGTGCAGCCCCGATCGTGCATAACCGTATCATCGAAAACCCTGAAACGATCGCAACAGCTATCAGGATCGGAAATCCGGCCAGTTGGAAATCAGCTGTCGAGGCTCGTGACCAGTCAGGCGGTTTGATTGATGCTGTCACGGACGATGAAATTTTGCAGGCGTACCATCAATTAGCGGCGTATTCCGGGGTCTTTGTCGAGCCGGCGTCAGCGGCATCAGTCGCCGGGATCATCAAGCTTTCCAAGGCTGGGTATTTTAAGGACCATCAGGATGAGCGTTTGGTGTGCACGGTCACAGGGCATGGTCTTAAAGACCCGAAGACAGCAATGAAAGGCCTGCTTGAACCCAAGGTGCTTAAGGCCGATAAAAAAGACATCTTGGAGCTTATTGGACTATGATGAAATTACTGTCATTCCCGAAAGTTTCTGTCGGGAATCTAGATCCCCGACAAAAGCATTCGGGGATGACAAGAACCAGCATAAAAAATTTAAAGGTCCTTGTAACCTGCGGCGCCACCTGGACGCCGATCGACGATGTACGCGTTATTAGCAATGTATCTAGCGGCCAGATGGGGCATCTGATCGCCAAGGCCTTTAGTTTAAAAAAGGCCCAAGTTACCGTTATTGAAGGCCCGGTGGCGCATACGTTGGATGATAAAAAGATCAAGGTCATCAAATACCGTTATTTTGATGAGTTGGCCAAAGTTTTAAAGCAGGAAATATCAAAAAAATATGATATTATTGTCCATGCCGCGGCAGTTTCAGATTTTAAAGCAGCCAAGGTCTCAAATCGCAAGATGGCATCAGGCAAGTCGATATCTTTGAAATTAATCCCGACGCCGAAACTTATCAAGCAGATCAAGCGTCTAAGCCCAAATAGTTTCCTGGTAGGATTTAAATTAGAATCACGTTTAAACCAAAAGGACATATTTAAAACCGTAAGGCCGTTATTCAAGTCCTCAGCCTGTGATCTGGTCGTGGCCAATAGCATCAAACAGGGATATAAGGGTTTTATCGTCAATGCAGATGGTAACATTTTAAAATATACTGAAAGCAAAGAAGCGCTTGCTCAAGATTTAGTAAAATTATTAATATAATTTGTCATTCTTCTAATTATAAGTATGTCATTCTTCTAATTATAAGTATGTCATTCTTCTAATTATAAGTAAGTCATTCTTCTAATTATAAGTAAGTCATTCTTCTAATTATAAGTATGTCATTCTTATAATTATTAGTTTGTCATTCCCGCGAAAGCGGGAATCCACAACAAGACTAATTTATTTATGAAATACCTCGTTTTAGTTCCGGATGGATTGGCTGACAGGCCTCTAAAAGAGTTGGGGGATAAAACCCCGATGGAAGCGGCCCAAACGCCTAATATGGATTTTTTAGCCCAGAACGGCTTATCTGCCCTGGTGCAGACCATCCCTGACGGGATGCCGCCGGGTTCAGACATCGGTAATCTGTCTCTTTTTGGGTATGATCCCAAAACAAATTTTTCAGGCCGTGCTTCGCTTGAAGCCGCCAATCTTGGGATTAAGCTCAAAGAAGATGAGGTGGTGTTCCGCTGCAATCTCGTTACCGTCAATGACGGGATCATGGTTGATTACAGTGCCGGGCATATCTCTTCCGATGAATCCAAGAACCTGATCGAACATTTGGACCGCGCCATTGATTGGCCGGATGTGCGGTTTTATCCCGGTAAAAGTTATCGTCATATTATGGTCATCAAGGCCATTAATGTGCCCAAGATGTTCGAGGTCAAGACAGTGCCTCCGCATGATATCATCGGCCAGCCGATAAAGAAGTATTTACCGTCAGGCCCGCATACGGACAATTTGCTTAAGCTCATGGAACGCTCCAAGGGGATCTTAAAGCCGCATCAGATCAACACCATGCGTGAAGACTCAGGTGAGAACCCGGCTAATATGATTTGGTTATGGGGACAAGGTACGCGTCCTAATTTGCCTTTATTTAAAGACCGTTATGGATTGACCGGTTCGGTGATCTCGGCGGTAGATCTGGTCAATGGCATCGGCCGCCTGGTTGGCCTTGATGTGATCACGGTACCTGGTGCCAATGGTTACTATGATACCAATTACAAAGGCAAGGCTGAGTATGCGCTCAAATCTTTGGAAAAGCATGATTTTGTTTATGTCCATGTGGAAGCAACCGACGAAGCCGGGCATAATGGGGATTGGAAGGCCAAGGTCGAATGTTGTGAACATTTTGACAATAAGATCGTTGGCACCGTCCTTAAGCATTTTAAGAAATCCAAAGATGTCAGGGTCCTGGTTTGCCCGGACCATCCAACCCCTATTGTGACGCGTACTCATGATAATTCGCCGGTACCTTTTGCAATGTGGGGTGAGGGCATTACCGCTAATGGGGCCAAGAATTATTCGGAACGATCAGCAACAACAATGGGTTTAAAGTTTAACAGTGGTAAAGATATGGTCCAATTTTTTATGAAAAATTCCTCCTCTTTTTTATAA
>CAZASA010000020.1:0-18347 GCA_964487685.1 uncultured Planctomycetales bacterium | reverse complement strand
AGAGAGGACTAGAAAATTCCTCCTCTTTTTTATAAAGAGAGGACTAGAAAATTCCTCCTCTTTTTTATAAAGAGAGGACTAGAAAATTCCCCCTCTTTTTTATAAAGAGGGGGTTAGGGGGAGTTCATAAGATGGAAAAAGACATTATCGTACAGAAATTTGGCGGTTCTTCAGTTGCGAACATTGACAGGATCAAGAATGTAGCCCAGCGTGTCATCGCGTATAAGAACAAGTCGACGGATATCGCGGTGGTGGTATCAGCGCTGGGGGACACGACTGATGAGCTGGAAGCTTTGGCCTTGGGCTTAAGTAAGAATCCGCCGGAGCGCGAGATGGACATGCTCTTATCTACCGGAGAGCAGATCTCCTGTGCGCTTTTGGCGATCGCCGTCAAAGAATTGGGCTATGATGCCATTTCATTTACCGGCAGCCAGGTCGGTATTAAGACCGACAGGTCCCATACCAAGGCGCGGATCATTACAATTGACGGCAAGCGTATCAAAAAAGCATTTAAAGAAAACAAGATCGTTATCGTTGCCGGTTATCAAGGGGTGACAGCCAATGACGAGATCACCACCCTTGGCCGCGGCGGTTCAGACCTGACAGCGGTCGCGCTGGCCCAGGCCCTGAAAGCCAAGGTTTGCGAGATCTATACCGATGTCGACGGGATCTATACGACAGATCCCCGCATCGTTAAGGAAGCCCGGAAAATAAAATCGATCACCTTTGAAGAAATGCTGGAAATGGCCTCTTTAGGTGCCCAGGTCATGCAGGCGCGTTCTATCGAGGTGGCCAAACGCTTTAATATCCCATTACATGTCAGATCAAGTTTCTCCAAGGAGGTAGGTACAATGATCACCAAAGAAAATGAAAAAATGGAAAGCATTGCTGTACGCGGTATTACCTGCAACAAGAACGAGGCTAAGATCACCATTACATCCGTACCGGACAAACCCGGTATCGCGGCCAAGATTTTTGAAGAGATCTCCAAGCAAGGGATCAATGTGGATACCATTGTCCAAAATGTGCCTCACGATAAATTATCCGATATATCCTTTACCGTTCCCAAAGGGGACTTAAGCAAAGCCATCAAGGCCACGTCCGCCATCGGTACCAAGATCGGTGCCGGGGAGATCCTGGAAGACCGGAACATCGCGCGGGTGTCCCTCGTCGGCTCCGGGATGCGTTCCCATAGCGGTATTGCGGCAAAGATGTTCGCCACCATGGCAGATAATCAGATCAATATCGAAATGATCACCACATCTGAAATCTCTGTTTCTTGTATCATCAGTTTAGACCTGGCCGACAAAGCCGTTAAAGCCTTACACAAAGCATTTAAATTAGAACAAATATAACCATCCCAAAACCATCCTAACACCGGGTGTTAGGATGGTTTTAGGTGTTGAAAAGGTCAATATGTCTAAAATTATAATCTACGACACCACCCTCCGGGACGGTTCACAGACCGAAGGGGTCTCTTATTCCGTTAATGATAAAGTGAAGATCACCCATAAGCTTGATGACTTGGGTGTCCATTATATCGAAGGCGGATGGCCGGGCTCTAATCCCAAGGACAAGGAATTCTTTGAGACCATGAAGTCCCAAAAACTTCATACATCCCGTCTGGCCGCCTTTGGATCGACCCGCCGGGCCAATATCAAGCCTGAGGATGATGCCAATCTTAAAGAACTGATCGCAAGCCAAACACCGACGGTAACGATATTCGGTAAAAGCTGGGATTTGCATGTGACAGATGTCATCAGAACGACGCTTGAGGAAAACCTCAAGATGATCCAGGAATCAGTGGCGTTTTTAAAGAAAAATAAAAGGGAAGTGTTCTATGATGCCGAACATTTCTTTGATGGCTATAAAAATAATCCCAAGTATGCTTTAAAAACTATTTTGGCGGCCCAAGCCGGCGGTGCAGATTGCATCATCCTGTGCGACACCAACGGCGGCGCCTTGCCTGAAGAAGTGGCCAAGGCGGTTAAAGATGTTAAAAAGAAGCTCAAGAAACCGATCGGTATCCATACCCATAATGACCAGGGTCTGGCCGTAGCTAATTCCCTGGCGGCCATCAATGCTGGGTGCATTCAAGTGCAGGGGACATTCAATGGGATGGGAGAACGCTGCGGCAATGCGGATCTGTGTACGATCATGGGGATCTTATACACTAAATTGAAAATGAAATCGATCCCGGACAATAAGATCAAATTGCTGATGGACACGTCTTATTACATCAGTGATATCAGCAACTATACCTTGGCCAATAATCAGCCCTTTATCGGGCATTCCGCCTTTGCTCATAAAGGCGGTGTCCATATTGACGCCATGCTAAAAAATCCTATTGCGTATGAACATATTGAACCGGAAATGGTGGGTAATTACCGTCGATTATTAACCTCCGAGTTGGCCGGCAAGATGCCGATTATCCTTAAAGCCCAAAAATTAAACATTCATTTGGACAAGAATTCACCCGAAGCCAAGGAGATCATGAAGGAGCTTCAGGATAAGGAATATTATGGTTACCAGTTTGAAGGGGCAGAAGCTTCATTTGAATTGTTCATGAAGCGTCGGTTGAAGCTCTACCAGCCCTTTTATCAATTGGAAGGATTCAAGGTCTTTACCGAACGCAAGACAGATGGTTCAGTGCTAGCCGGGGCCACGGTCAGGCTGAAAGTAGATGGCCATGATGAGATGGCAACGATCGAAGGCCATGGTCCGGTAGAAGTCCTGGACCGCGCCTTGCGCACAGCCCTTCAAAAGTTCTATCCGGCTTTGAAGGACATGCATTTGTCAGATTACAAGGTCCGTGTCCTTGATACCCAGGAAGGCACAGGAGCGAGGGTACGAGTCATCATCGAGTCCCATGACCAGCATGACAGCTGGACAACGGTCGGCGTCCACGAAAACGTCATCGAAGCCAGCTGGGAAGCCCTGGTCGATAGCATTGAGTATAAATTGTTGAAAGATAAGAAATAACAATTAAGGGGACACAATCATTGCTGTCCAAATTGAGCGTAGGGGCCGAGCTTGTCTCGGCCCGTTCCATCGGGCGGACACAAGGACCGCCCCTACGCAATTAAGGGCAATTAAAGGGAGTTCAAACTAAGTGGAATTAAGCTCAAAGTATAATCCCAAAGAAACCCAGGACAAGTGGCTGAAATTCTGGAAGGACAAGAATGTCTTCCATGCCACGATCGACCCTGCCAAAAAAGCGTTCACGGTGGTGATCCCGCCGCCTAATGTGACGGGGATCCTGCACATGGGCCATGCGCTTAATAATACCCTGCAAGATATATTGGTCCGTTACAAACGGATGAACGGTTTTGAAGCACTTTGGATGGCGGGGACAGATCATGCAGGGATCGCCACCCAGAATGTCGTCGAAAAGCAATTAGCCAAGGAAGGCAAAACACGCCAGGACTTGGGCCGCGATGAATTCCTTAAACGGCTTTGGGCCTGGAAGGAAGAGAATGGCAATACGATCATCGATCAATTGGAAAAATTGGGATCTTCCTGCGATTGGCCGCGCACCCGTTTTACCATGGATGATGAGTATTCACAATCCGTCAGGGAAGCCTTTGTTCTTTTGCATGATAAAGGTTTGATCTACCGGGGCGAGCGTATCATCAATTGGTGCCCGCGCTGCCAAACAGCCCTATCCGACGAAGAAGCTGAGCATAAAGAGAAAAACGGCAAGTTATACCATATTAAATATCCCTTTAAAGACGATCCTGAGCATTTTGTCACGGTGGCAACAACCCGCCCTGAAACCATGCTGGGGGACACAGCTGTTGCCGTCAATCCTTTGGATGAACGGTATAAGAAGTTAATTGGTAAAACATTAATCCTTCCTTTAGTTGACCGTCCAATAAATATCATCGCAGATGAATTTGTCGGCATGGAATTCGGTACCGGTGCGGTCAAGGTCACTCCGGCGCATGACCCCAATGATTTTTTAATGGGTCAGCGTCACCAATTAGATATCATCAATGTGATGTATCCCGATGCCCGCATCAACGAAAAGGGTGGTAAGTATAAAGACCTGGACCGCTTTGAAGCCCGCAAAAGGATTCTCGCTGATTTGGAAGCTTTAGGATTGCTCTATAAGGTCGAAGACCATAAAAATGCTGTCGGCCATTGTTACCGCTGCGATACGGTGGTAGAACCTTATTTGTCAAAACAATGGTTCGTATCCATGAAGGACCTGGCCGAACCCGCCCTTAGGGCCGTTCAAGTGGGTGATATAAAGATACATCCAGCCCATTGGTCCAAGGTCTATGTCAATTGGATGGAAAATATCCGCGATTGGTGCATTTCGCGCCAGATCTGGTGGGGCCATCGCATCCCTGTTTGGTATGACAAGGAAGGCAATTATTTCGTGGCCCTTTCTCAAGAAGAAGCCCATGCCCAGGCCAAGATAATGCATGGCCAGGAGGTTGATTTAAAGCAAGACGAAGATGTGCTTGATACCTGGTTTTCGTCCTGGCTTTGGCCTTTTGCAACCTTTGGCTGGCCCCATGAACATCCGGACCTTAAATATTTTTATCCCACCGACACCTTGATGACCGCCTCAGAGATCTTGTTTTTTTGGGTGGCGCGCATGATCATGGCTGGGTATGAATTCATGGGGGACAAGCCATTTTCCGATGTGCTGATCCATGGGACGGTGAGAGACACTAAGGGACGAAAAATGTCCAAATCCCTGGGCAATGCCATAGACCCGCTTGAAATCATCAACGAATACGGTGCTGATGCCCTGCGTTTTAGTCTTATCATCAATTCCGGGCAAGATATTTTCATTTCCAAAGAAAAATTCGAGATCGGCCGCAATTTCGCCAACAAGATCTGGAACGCCTCACGCCTGGTCTTTATGAATTGCGAAACAGCCTTGGCAGCGGGGGAATTTGAAAATTTAGACCTAGAAACACTTGATCTGCCTTCCCGCTGGATCATTGCCCGATTTTACGATACCTTAGTCAAAGTCCAGGACGCCATCGAAGGCTTTCATTATTCAGAAGCCGAGATCCTGGTTCAGGACTTTTTCTGGGGCAATTATTGCGATTGGTATCTGGAATTGATCAAATCCAAATTTAGCGATGAAACCATCCAAAAGACCGCGCTTTTTATCCTTAAGAATTCCCTAAAAATGATGCACCCGTTTATTCCCTTCGTCACCGAAGAGATTTACAGCAAAATGAACAGCACCGACGAATGCCTCTCAAAAGCTTTCTGGCCTAAAAAAGATGAAGCTTTGATCGACGATAAAGCATCTAACGATATGCAGATGATCATCGATATTATCGGTTCCATCCGCAATATCCGTGCTCAATGGAACATTAAACCTAATGAAACCGTTGATGCCTTTGTGGTGTCTTCTGAGCAGCGATTATTAGACTTAATATTAGAAAATCGAGATGATACCCAGCGCCTTGCAAGATTAAACAATCTATCCATCGCCTCGCAAACACCAATCCTAAAAAATTCCGCCACCGCCTTAGTGGGCACCATCAAGGTATTTGTCCCTCTAGAAGGTTTAATTGACCTTAATGCTGAAAAAAAGCGTATGATGTCCGATATTGATCAAAAAATGAAATCCATAGATGGCTTACAATCACGACTAAACAATGAAGCATTTGTCAGCAAAGCACCCGAAGAAATTATCAATAAAGAAAAAGAACGCTTGAATTCATTAAATAAGGAAATTATCGAACTTAAAAATATATTAGCAAGTTTATCATAGTACCAATTTCGGCGGGTGGCTCTGAGTTGATGTGAAGGGGCGGACGGTGACGGCTCTCAGGGCTAATAAAGGGAAACCACCTAGAGCTAAGGCTGTGACTTTCGCGTTTCAATTAGGAGCACCTTCACAGCAACGAAGAGACAGGACCCGCAAGGAACATACCAATGAAACCGGAATACATAAAAACAATCGTCCAATTAGCCTTAGCCGAAGACCTCGGCGCAGGTGACATCACGACGGATAATTTGATCCCGCCCCATTTTCAAAGCAAGGCCTGCCTCGTCGCCAAAGCGGACGGGGTCATCTGCGGTATTACCTTCGCCCGTGACGTGTTTAAAACCCTAAGCCCCAAGGTCGTCTTTCATGCCTTGATCAGCGATGGAAAAACTGTCCGCAGGGGAGACACCATTGCGAAAATTTCAGGCCCCACCAGGGTCTTGCTTTCAGGCGAACGGACGGCGATTAATTTATTGTCGTTTTTATCAGGCATTGCCACCCAAACAAGGGCCTTTGTCGACAAGATCAAGCCCTACAAGGCAGATATCCTGGATACCCGTAAAACAACGCCTCTACTGCGCCATCTGGAGCGCTACGCGGTACGTACAGCCGGCGGTGTCAATCATCGCTTCAATCTTAATGATATGGTCATGATCAAGGACAATCATCGCGTGGCCTGTGAAGGCCAGGCCATGCTCCATGTGATTGAAGGTCTTAAAAAAAAGACGAAAACCAAGATAGTAGTGGAAGTCGACACCTTGATACAATTAAAAGAGATCCTGCATTCCAAAGCTGATATCATATTATTGGATAATATGTCGCCAAAGCAGATCATCCAAGCCGTTAAATTACGTGACCGTGCCAAAAGCCACGTCTTATTGGAAGCGTCAGGCGGGATCACCTTAAAGAATGTCAAACATTATGCGGCAACCGGGGTCGATCGCATTTCCGTCGGAGCCTTGACCCATTCAAGCCAGGTCTTGGATATTTCCATGGAGTTTATGGTGAACGCATGAAAAAAATTTATTTTCTAATACTATTTTTGACCATAGGTTTTATCCATCCGCTTTGGGCCCAGGATGAAGATGATATTAACGAGGCTGACATTGCCTCAGGAGCTATTTTCGACGATAAGGCATTGCTGGAAGGGTATACCGAAAAATACGAGAAAGAGCCTAAAGATATTCTTTTGGCCATGATCGCCGACGATTCCCTGGGGGCTTATAAATGTACGTCAGCAGTAAGAGTGTTTAAAGAGAAATACGCCAATGAAGTTTTAAGCAAGGAGAAAGCCAATGTCATCCGGATTTTGATACGCAGGCTTAATTTAAGCAATTCTCCCTTTGTCCAGGTTGAGATCATGCATACCTTAGTCGTCTTAGACCGTTTCCAATACTTTGACAGCATGGTCCCGGCCTTGATCCAGAAAATGGACCACTATAATCCGGTGGTAAGCACCATGGCCTATGATGATCTTTTGGATATCACCAAGGACAGTCTCTATCCCAGGGAAGCCAGGATCGTTTTTGAATGCCTGCGCAAGATATTTTTCCTGTCCCGTAACCGTATCAAGAACATCACCACACCGGATGAAAAATTAAAACAAAAAATTGACCTGCTGCGCTGGTCGATCAAGATCCTGGGCACCCAGGAGCTCAAACGTCTACCGTCGGAAGTCATTAATTTATTATAAAGGAGAGATCAATGGACCCGTTAACCAAAGAACAAGCGATCGACATTATCCGTGAAGCAGGATTTGGATTTTTTGCCACAGTTGAAGGCCAGCAGCCGCGGGTCCGCCCCATGATGCCCTATCTCACCGAAGAAGGGGAGCTCTTATTGGCTATGCTCGGCCGTTCCAGGACAATTGCCCAGATCAAGGCCAATCCGCATGTGGAGATCTGCTTTGTCGACCGTAAAATGTGGTATTGCCGGGTCACGGGTAAGGCCCAGATCTCAACTGAAATTGGCAAAAAACAGCTCGTTTTTGAGAATGTCCCCATGCTAAGGCAGTATTTTGCCGGTCCCGAAGACCCCAATTTTTACTTAGCCGTGGTTACGATCGAAGCCCTGGAAGCCATGACCCCGCACAGCCGGGTACCTGAAACTATTGCTTTATGACGTTTTTTTTGAACAAAATGAAAAAAGTTGGGTTGGAGGCCTTGACAAACTCAAATTTATGTTTTATACTTCGTTTGTTCGTTAACAAAAGCTTAACAAAATCTTAACATCTGGCAAAGAAGTCAGAAAGATGCAGTAAAAATTGGACAATGACGCCCAATGACTCGAAAAACGAGGCATTGGGTATTTTTTTTGAAAAGTACGCACACAGGCGTGCGTAAATAAATTGGACAAAGAAGCCCAATGAATTCCATGAATTTTATCATGGGAATTGTTGGGCATTTTTTTTGAGGTGAGTGATGTATCAGAAATTGATCACGACACTAGTCCTGACTTCCTTCTTCATTTCTTCTTTAGGCCCCATACCTAAAGCTGCTGCCCAAACCCTATATGAATTACCGCCGCCCGGCATGATGGTCAATATCAGTGCTCCTTATGAGCCTCTTGAGCTTAAGGGCATTTTGGTCAATATGAATGACCCATTACGATTTGATTTCCTGGTAGACAAAGGGAATTCAGGTCTTCATGGCCAGCGTTTAAAAGATGAGATCGTCCGCTTAACCAAATATTTCCTGACCTGTTTAACAGTCCCTGAAGATGACCTCTGGGTCAATCTCTCGCCCTATGAAAAAGACCGCATCGTGCCCAACAGTTTTGGCATTACGGTGATGGGCAAGGACCTGTTGGAGCAGGATTATTTGCTAAAGCAAATAATGGCCTCATTAAGTTATCCTGAAAATGAATTAGGCAAAACATTTTGGGAAAAAGTTTACCGTAAAGCATTTGAACTATATGGGACTACCAATATCCCGATCAATACCTTTAATAAGGTCTGGATCGTTCCCAAATCCGCGGAAGTGTATGCTCACGGCAATAGCGGTTTTGTGGTCAACAGCCAGCTTGATGTCATGTTAGAGGCAGATTATAAGGCTTTTGTCCACCATACGCAGGGCAGCCCTCAAACAGCAGGTGCTTATTCACAGGTATTAAAGGAAGTGATATTGCCGCAATTACGCCAAGAGGTCAATGAAGGCAAGAATTTTGCCGTAGTCCGCCAGGTCTTTGATTCCATGATCCTGGCCACCTGGTACAAGCGTCATCTAAAAGATAGTTTGTTGGGCAAGATGTATGTCGGGAAAAATAAGGTCAATGGCGTTGATATTGCGGACAGGAATGCCAAAAATATCATCTTTCAGCAGTATCTGAAGGCTTATAAGAAATGCGTCTATAACTATATAAGGGAAGATTACGATTCGATCACCCAGCAAACAATACCCCGCAAATATGCCTCAGGCGGGATAGTTTTTAAAGGCTTCGGCATGTTGGGGGAACAAAAATATAAAGAAAGGGCAAATCCCAGGGGCATGAAGATCGGTTCAGATCTGGCCATGGCAACCATTGACCTTGCGGCGATCAACAGATTCGGGGCCATGGTGCGCTTCCCGGACCCAAGATCTGTGATCAACAATACCCATCCCTTTGGTGAAGCAGCCGCCCAAGCAAGTGGAATGTCTCTCGAATTTGACCAAGCCATGGCTGTTCCTAAATTCTTTCGTTCAGTGATATTACCAATCGGTTTGGCTGTCGCAGGGCTTACAATGACAACCCAAAGAGCATCTGCCTCGTCACCAAATCCTGCGAACACTGAAATCTCAATCAATATGGACACGCGGTCGGCCATACAAGTGATCGATAAACAGATTTTTTCCGTTGAAATAGATCAGAATACTTTAACCGGTAAGCTTTGGCCTTCAGAAGATTTACAAAATAAACATGATGGTCTCAAAGCTGAAGTCAAAGAAGCAGAAAGATTATTAGCCGCCGGTCAAACGACCCTTGATGAGAATGCAGTCAATTCCATCAGGAGCAAAGAATTATCCGCTGAGGTCGATCTGATCAACCTGCGGATTTCAGGACATCAACAGAGACTAGATAATTTAAAGGCTAAATTAAGAACCGGAGGGAAGCTTGGTTCCATTTTACCCCAGGATATCGGTTGGGAAGAACATCTTATCCAAGGGTACACGGACCAAAGGAAGGAACGGACTAAACAGATAGATGAACTAAGCACTGTTCCACCGAAAATCGAAGCGCCGAAAGTCGAAGCGCCGAAAATCGAAACGCCAGTGTCTAAAGCTCCAATCGAAGTAAAAGCCGCTCCACCGGTTGAAAAAACAAATGATAAAACCCCAGCTGAAAAGATCTCAACGCAAGTAGTACCGGATGCTGTTGGTTCAGGCCTGATTCTTCCCAATCTTTCTCTTTTACCATCAACACCAGCAGGGACGTCATCGCCGTTTGTTTTTCAAATAGCACCGGATAATTGGCTCACCTCTCTGAATAATGTTCAAACACCCAGCCAAGAAAAACCGGGACTTTCCTTTGTATTTGTCCAATCCGATAAAACGCCGCAAGCAATACCTTGGACAGATCAAAAAGATAAAAATTCAACAGGCGGTGACATTACTCAAAAATCCGGATTTGATAATAATCCTTTTGCCGGAGGCAACCCGCCCGATGATGATGACATTGTGGCAGACATCCAGCAATTCTTTGCCGTTAACTTCCTTTATAACTGGCCATTGATGATCGGTATTGTCGGGGTCATGGGCAGAGCAACTTTATTAAAAGTAGTTAAAAAGAAAGGGGCAAGAAATGCGAGTTTTTCATCTAATCCTGTTGTTACTAAAAAAGCCGCTGATCAAAACAACCAGAGTTGGGGATTTAAGGTTGCGACAAATGAAGGGCCGGCGCTTCCGGATGCTGATGAATTAGCCTGGATTCAACAACAGCAAGCCAAACAGTCAGCTGCTGTTAAAGTGACTAATCCCGTTAAACAGAATACATCTGTTGAAAGCGGTTTAAGACAGATGGATGTTTTAGGTATGGCTACTTCAACAGGCCTGGCAGCAGTTCTTTCCGGTGGTGATATAAAAACAATGCTAACAGCTTTAATATCTTCATTCTTTCTCACAAGGCTGATCTATGTGGGACAACAATTGTTATTTCATGAAAATGCAGGGCATCTCGGTGCAGCTTTAGTGCAGGACCGTCGTAATTATAAAAATATCCTGACCTGGCGCAATATCACGGCCAATAATACATTTAAGAATTTCTTAAGCACGATCATTCCCTTTGGTAAACCAACCCAGTTTGCCGGGGTGGACCTTCCTTTTACGGGAAAGGTCCGGACGGTCAATCAGATCGCAGGTTTTGCGATCTCAGCGGCGCTTTGCGGTCTATCATTCTGGTTTGCGGCTAAAACAGGCTTATGGGCACCTTTGTACGGATCTCTTAGTACTGCTTCCTTGTTTATGCTTTATAACACTTGGATGACTGATATATGGAAGCCATCAGCTCAAGGCAGGATCTTTTGCGGTGATAGTGGTTTTATCTGGTTGCCTAATAAAAAAAATGCAACAACTTCTGTTGGGCAAAATAATACGGCAACGCAACTGGAAGGTTTCTTCCCTGAGGATTTTCAGGAAGGTCAATTCAATATGAGGACTTATTCCAGTCTTAGAGGTGACCAGGGTGAGGGTATTCTTACCTGGGCTGAAACACCGGATGGAGACATTATCCCTGTTATATTTAAATCGCTCAAATCCAAGCGCGGCAAAAATGTAACAAGGGTCGCCCAGTTAGGTTTCAACGGAGAGCTTCGAAAACTTATTGCCAAAGATATCCGGCCGTTGAGCGGCTCAGTCAGGGAGATCATCACCCATGATCGTTTTTTGACCCAAGGCACACCTTCACTGGCAGGTCTCCATGCTCATTTGGGACCATTAGAAAGAAGGCGCATTTGTTATTACGTCGATGGGGTTTATCAGAAAAAGATGAGGACGGTGGTTGCGGTTGTCATTTTAAATGGAGACAATGATTATCATAAAAAATACGGTAAATTTATGGGGACCAAACGTATTAAAGAATTCTATGCAAGGAAACTGCACATGAAGAAAACAGTCTTTATTGAACCAAATCCCCAAAACCCCAAAGGATATTATGATTATTTGGCTTCAGGAGACACTCCAGGGCTTGCCGTTGAATTGCAATGGTATGACAATCAGGGTGACATGTGGGCCTCCAGCCGCAATGCCCTTGAGATCTTTTATCATAGCGATGAGGAATCTTTGGAACATAATCTTTCTGAGGAAGAGATTGATATTATGGGCAGTTTTAATATGGACATCTACGAACAAGGCCATGAACAGATCTTGATCCGTCCGGGGATGAAGAAAAAAGATAAGACTTTAAGCGATTCATGGGTCACCGCGCAAATGGCTAAACAAAATCCGGAATTGAATTTCCAATTCCAGGCCCTGGAAAAATTCAGGGCTGATCTAAAACAAAGGCTTTTAGATGAGGTTGCCAAAGCCCAAAGGGATGAAAATAGTTCAGCGCAAGGAAGGATATTAAACCGGCTTCACCAATTACATCCCCGGGAAGACTTTGATAAACAATTGGACCGTTATGTTGAAATAACTGTTGAAAGGTTCTTTACTGCCGACACCATGGAAGCGGCCAAAGAAATTGATGAATTAACCGGAGGAACAGGGACCTACGGGGTCAGGGCCCTTAATTCCAAAAATCCCAGGAGAGGGGTTTTTTGGACCAGGGGCCAAAGTATTGCCTTAGGAGTGAATCCGGAAGCTGGTTATATTGCCTATAATTCAGAGCATACTTCTTTAATGAGTAAAATGGGCAATGCTCCTCCCGTTAAAGAGATCTTGTTCTTAAATTCTGATGGCGGAGGGCAATTAACTGAAACAAATCAAAGCAGTGATGGTCAGGAGCTTTTGATCAGGGCTTATTCTCTTGATAAAAAAAGGTATTTAACTGAGGATGAATTAAAAGAATGGCGGATGGAATTGGACCCTGAAAATAATGAATACTATACGCCATTAGTCCAACGGGACCCGGATAACGTTGCTAATGAGGACATTGCTGAGATACCAAGGATCATCGATCGTACAAGCAAGATGTGGAATAACCCAAGGTCCTTTGCCCGCCGGACTGCGGATGCTATTTTTAATAAATTAGCTTCCCGTTTTGTGGAACGGTATATCAAGGACAATAGCCTTTATTACAAGTCAATGCAGGGGTATTTAATTTATGCCATTGATGAACAGGCCCGGCGCTGCCAGGGTTCCCGATGCGAAGAGGAAGGTAAAAGTAAATTAGCCAATGCCCGTTTGGCAGCTGTGCTTAGAGTGGCACAAAACGATCCCAGGATATTGTCATTTTTAAGAAGCCGTCTGGACCAATTGGTTGCGTTTGAGGCAGATTACGTGTCCCGAAAGATCATCAATGGACAAAGCAGTGAAGATGACCTTTTCCCACAATTGAAGTTCATTGATACACAATTGACTGAACTTATGGACAGGGAGATCAAAATATTGGCTTCCAAATTAGTTGAAAATAATCATGACTTCTTATTGAATTTTGAAAATGAACAGGAACAGATGTCGGCAAATCAAACCCAAATAGAAGAGGCCTGGGAGACCAATGATGATGTGCCAGCAGGGGTCTTAAAACCCAGGTCCCAAGGTAAAGGAATACCCAAACATGAAAGTATCGGTTCAGGAGAAGCGGATCTTTTTGTGGCAGGGATGGAAGATTCCTTATGGATCGGTTCAGAGAATTTAAAAACATTGCTGCAGATATTTTTTCCTAAAATGATCATTGAATCTAATTCTTCCAACAAAGCGTTGGATCTTAGGCCCAATGACCGACATAAAGTCGGTCGACGAACAGTGGCCTTGCTTGTTACTAAATCAGGGGCCACGTCGCCAACCAAGAATCTAAGGCCGGTATTAGGAGAGATCACGCCGGGTAATATATTTGTGATGACCGGACGGGTGGATACCTTGATCGGCCTGTCCTTGGGCCAAAGATATTATATCGGAGCTCCTTTTAGCTGCAGGATCTTGCCTACCGGTAATTATTATCCCAGCGAAGTGAATTCAGCTTCAGAAGCGGAAATGCTGGACAATGATATTGAATTGGTCCCCTATATTGTTGAACGGTTTTTAAAAGCATTCCCTCGTCAGAGGCCATGGGGCATGAATGTGACAGAGCAAAATATAGAGAAGCTCAGAGAATGGCGGGCAGGATTGTTACAAAAAGCCAAGCGCATGACAGGAGTAGACGAGGAAGGTAATAAGGTTGAATATCCATTAAACCAGGATATACGCAAGAATGGGAAGCTTTTTGGAAAAATGATCGCTGAGACCCCATTATCTAATTTAGGCTATCGGGCCTATGTCTTCGGAATTATTTTTGCGGGGACTCCCATCGGTGCCCTGGCTGCACTTTTGGAAAGAGAAACCGGTTTGACCTTCCATTCTTCAGGATTAGGACATCTGACATGGGCAGCATTGGATACTACCCTTGCTTGCTCTATGCCCTGGTGGATAACAACAGGATTTTACAGGACTTTTAGCGGTCGTTTACAGCGTTGGGCAAGATTAGGCCCGCCGAAGGTGACTATAGGGGACCTTCCTGTGCTTCATCAAGTTATTGAGATCAATGCCAGCAAGCGCGGGTCCATGGCCATTTCATCCATGGATGCGGATTATCACGGCGGCAATCCACAGGACCATTATGGCCCCAGATTTACTCATCGGATACGCCGTGGTTCGATCGAGATGTTCGGACTTCCTGAAGAACAGCATGCTCTTAATGATGTTTTAATGACAGATAGCCAGTCTACTATTCGTACGGATATGACAATTGGAAATAGGGTATGGGATTATATTGGTAAAAGATTTAAGGCTGGTCCTGAGATCTTTACTTTTGGGCATGGGGATGTTGACCCTAATTTAAGCCAACATCATATGAATATAGGGTCATTGGAAACGGTCTACGTCAATAAAGATGGTGTCAGGGTCCGTAGATCGGATGTTACGGATACACTTAGTCAATTTTATGCCAATTCATTTGATGTCATGGACCGTCTCATTGCTTACAATGTTTTTCTTAATGAAGCCTATGAATGGGCCACTAAGTGGGGACCGTGGCGGGTTTGGAGGGCATGGGAAAGTTATTCCAAAACAGGCATACTTTCAACCCCTTCACCCAAAAATGGCCCTAAGTCCAGATTACCTGAATTTTATGATGCAAAAGAAGCGTATTCATCTGAAACTAATCCATTGACAGTTAAGATATCATTAGTCGAACCCAAAAGCACTTCCCCTGTAAGAGGACCAGATCCGGCACAGCTTGCATTGAAAAAAGAAGGAGGTATCGATATGAACAGCCGTATGATGCAATTAAAGGTCACCGGCGACAGTGATAATACGATCCTCGCCCAAGATCATGCCATGTCAGTCGTAGCCATCGGCGGAGTGGTTCCCAGTGTTTCCGAGATCGTCACCGTTACACCTGAAATGCTCAAAATTATGTTAGGCAGTGGATATATGAACTAAAATGGAGGATGTAATTATGGTCAAACTGCAAAAGATTGCCATCATGCCTTTAGCCAAAATTGTTTGTCTCATTCAATCCGTGGTAGGGGTTATTTTAGCCCTGATCGTGACCTTGGGGTCCTTGATCAATCAACAGGATGATGGGATTTGGGCTATCGGCGCATGGTCCCTTTTAGTCTTCCCTATAGTCAATGCATTGTTGGGTTTCGTGACAGGAGCTTTTATCGCCATGGCCTATAATCTTTTTGCTCAATGGATAGGCCCCATCGAATACGAGATCGACAACATAAAAGAGAATTCCTTGCACCTGTAACAGTATTTTTGCTATACTATCTCTCTTATGTTGCTTAATCCATTGACGCTGCATCTGCCTAAAACACCCCTTGAAGCGGCCCGGCTTTATAAGGAATTGGAAGATTCCAAGGTCCTGGCTGGCGGCACTTTTTTGCTAAACAGCATGAAATTATTAAAGCACAAGGGGACCAAAACCGCCCGTAATGTGTTAAGTTTGGCCAAGGTAGAAGACCTAAAAGGGATCAGTTTTGAGGATAATACTCTCAGCATCAAGGCCATGACCCGGATCAATGAGCTTTTCGAAAGTCCCTTGCTCAAAGGTCATTTAAAGATCCTACATACCGTTTGCCGTAATATATCGACCAATCCCATTCGCAATATGTCTACAGTCGGCGGAAATTTAACCTGCCGTTATACCTGGACAGAGCTCGGGGCCGTGATGATCGCCCTGGATGCCAGCATGCATTTTTTAGGCCCCGACGGAAAAGAAGATATCATCCCCGCTGAGGATTTCTTTAAGAACGCTGCCCGCTCAGAGAAATTATTCACTCATGTAAGCATTAAAGCCCAACCGGCATCGCGGGCCGCTTATCGTCGAGTAAAGAAAACCTTGCACGTGGATGTCCCTATGTTAGCGGTATGTGTAAATACGGCTCTTGATGGGAAAAAATGGTATAATACCAGGATTGGTATTAACAATGGAACAGCTTTTGCCCAAAGAGACCCGATCCTTGAGGAATTTTTAAATAAAAGCCAATCGTCGAAGGAACTTGGCCAGGAAGCCTTACAGCATTTGACCACGACTATTTACGATACACGTTCCACTGATTATAAACAGCACATGTTCAGAGTAAGCCTAAGATCTGCTATTGAGGAAATTGTTAATAATTCTTAGTTGTCATTCCCGTTTCCTTTAATGTCATTCCCGCGAAAGGTCGTATTGACCGACACTCGCAGTTGCTCGCGGGAATCCAGGATAATAATATTATGGACGTTACTTTAAAAATTAATAATAAAGACCATCAATTAACTATTAAGGGCAATGAAACCCTCCTGGAGGTCTTGCGCGATCAACTATCTATGACCGGCACCAAGACCGCCTGCCAGGAAAGTGAATGCGGTACCTGCACGGTGATGATCAATGGCAAGGCGATTCTTTCATGCATCACCTTAGCCGCCAATGTCCAGGGTGAGGAGATCACCACCATCGAAGGCTTGGCCCAAGGAGATGTTTTGCATCCGGTCCAGCAAGCCTACATCGATCATGGATCAGTCCAATGCGGTTTTTGTATTCCCGGTATGATCATGTCATCCGTCGCATTATTGGAAAAAAATCCTGAACCGACCAAGGAAGAAATTGAATATGCCCTGGATGGCAATATCTGCCGCTGCGCCGGTTATCCCAAGATCTTTGAAGCCGTCATTGATGCCGGTAAAAAGATGAAAGATACTCGTCATTGCGAGAAGTCCGAAGGACGACGTGGCAATCTTTAAGAGAATTATATGGCCCTAACCGCAAAAAAATCAAAATTTGATGACCAATATGTTGATCCCGTCGGCAAGAGTGTCCCCCGTATCGAAGGCAGGGGCATCGTCACGGGTCAGCTAAAATATGTTTTCGATGTGCAAATGGCTAATATGCTGGTCGGGAAAATGCTGCGTTCTCCCCACGCCCATGCCAAGATCATCAGCATTGATACAACCAAGGCCGAGGCCTTGCCCGGTGTCAAAGCCATTGTCACGGCCAAGGACACCCATCAGATCAAATTCGGTTCCAATGAATATTTTTTCCCGCATACCGTTGATCAGATGGCGCTGGAATCCCTCAAGGTCCGTTATATCGGCGATGAGATCGCGGCCGTGGCCGCGGTGGATGAAGAAACCGCTGATGAAGCCCTGCGTTTAATCGATGTGAAATATGAAGTCCTTCCAGGCGTTTTTGAGATCGAAGAGGCCATCAAGCCCGGCGCTCCCCAGATTCATGAAGCCCTTAACAATATAGCCCTGATCTTGCCGGTCAATTTCGGAAACCCTGATCGTGTGATGAAAGAAGCGGATTCGGTGCGCGAAAGCAGGTTTTGGTGCCCGGTGGCCCATCCGTCGCCGATGGAGCCGCATGTATGCGTGGGGCAGTGGGAAACCTTTACCAACAAGATCACCTTATGGTCGTCATCCCAGGCACCGTTTAAATGCCGTGAAGCCTTAGCTAAAACATTGAAGATGGACTTGAATGATGTGCGGGTTATCAAGATGGCCGTGGGTGGCGGCTTTGGCGGCAAATTAGAGATGCTGCCCATGGATTTTGCGGCTTGTTTGCTGTCTAAAAAAGCAGGTGGTTTGCCGGTCAAGATCTGTTTGACCCGTGAAGAAGAATTTAGCACCACCCGTCGCAAACACGGGATGATCTACAAGGTCAAGACCGGTGTCAAAAAAGACGGGACCTTGCTTGCGATCACCGGGGAGGTGCTGGCAGACGGAGGCGCCTATTGCAGTTACGGCCCGACGGTGCTGGCCGCGGCCATGATGCGCATTTTTATGGTCTACAAGATCCAGCATTTTCGCATGAGCGGCTATCGCGTTTACACGAATAATCCTATCAGCGGCGCCATGCGCGGCTTCGGCGGGGTGCAAAGCGGTTTTGCTATTGAATCGCATATGGACATGATTGCCAAGGATTTAGGTATGGATCCGGTAGAATTTCGATTAAAGAATATCACTGAACCCAACATGGTGACTGTTAATAAAATGATTTTGACAACCAA
>CAZASA010000019.1:24330-33248 GCA_964487685.1 uncultured Planctomycetales bacterium | reverse complement strand
CAAAGAACTTCTCCAAGTCTATGTCTACCACCCAACGCCGTCCTTCGCTCACATACTTGCGGGCTGCTTCCACCGCCTGCTGTGCGCTGCGCTTGGGTCGATAACCATAGCTCGATTCTGAAAAGTCCTTCTCGAATATTGGGCTTATAACCTGATGTACCGCCTGCTGTATTAAACGGTCAACGACCGTTGGTATTCCCAACGCCCGCTCGCCTCCACCTGTCTTGGGTATCATCACTCGTCGCACCGGTTTTGGCTTATACCGTCCTTCCAGCAGTTCACCTCTTATCCTCGGCCATTCTTGCTTAAGATAACCTTTAAGTTCATCAACGGTCATACCATCTATGCCCGCTGCTCCCTTGTTAGATTCCACTCGCTTCATGGCCGTGGTCATGTTCTCCTTGGTCAGCACCTCCTCCATTAACTGATGTTCCCTCGGGCTTAAGTTATTCTGGCTTGCCGTAGATTTAGACGCACCTACTGCCACAGGTAATCGGGGATTCCGTCCCTTACCTCCTGCACCGGTCGAAGTGTTTTCATCTTCTATTTTCGGCATCTTTTGTTCCATCGAAAGCCAGGACTTTATCCCTTGCTTTATGTTCAGGCCTTCGTCCCAGTCAAAAAAAACCAGGCTTACTATGCCATCTGCTGACTCCTCGCTCCTCCAATGTGTTATTGAAGTGACCCTTTCAAGTCTAAGGCGAGGTATCCCCGGGTAATGCGCACTTACCTTCCCGCTTATACCCGCCACATCTACGCCCGTGCTTTTCCGGATAGATTTGGACTTTAGAGATATATGACTCCTCATCCAGCACGTTCGCCTCTATGTGATGTCTGTTCGTCGGGCCAGCGTTTTGCCTGCGGCTTCCTTCAGATTCCACCTCGCGATGGACACCCTTGCCGTCCAGCTAACAGTTCCTTCTATCAGGCCTGTAGAGGACTTGCACCTCCGAGTAAGTGCGCCCTGCCGGGCGCACATAAAAAAGCCACCGGTCCTTTACGGGGCGGTGGCTTGAATTGCTCTCGAAAATTATTTAATTAACGATTCAACACACACCTTCCCCGCTGTGCTTTCTGCATGTGGCGGAAAGCATACGGCAGGGTACGTAATGTTTTTGAATCATTAATTTCTTCATATCTCAAAAAGTTTAACACAATAATTCGACGATGTCAAATTTTATGCTATACTACTACCCATGATCACCTGGGACGAGAAATATTCCACCGGTGTCAGTGAGCTGGATAAACAGCACCAGAGTCTATTCCAATATTCCAATGACCTGGAAGAGTATGTCAAGAATAACTTTGGATCACCGGAAACCACCAACAGGATGGTCCATTTCCTGGAACAATACATCAAGGTCCACTTCAGCCGTGAAGAGACCTGCATGCATAAGTACCTCTGCCCTGCCGCCACCAAAAACAAAGATGCCCATCAAAAATTCATCCAGGAATTCATGAGAACAAAGGAAAAGATCAAAGCCCAAGAAGGCGATGACAAGATCCTTAAGGAATTCCACCGCTTTCTTGAAAACTGGATCTCTGATCACATCTGCAAGATAGATACCCAGCTCAAGCCCTGTGTCCATTAGTACGGAATAAATTAAATTAATTGGGGTTTTTGATCGGACAAAATGCCTGGGCAGGAATCAACGGAGATGGGAAGCCAATTCATGACGATCCCTCCGAGAGGACATTCGCGTACACACCATTCATCGCTTAAACAAGCTTCGGGATTCTTAAACCTGACTATTCCTTCCTCAATGGTCAAGGACCCTGAGACGCAATAGGCCACACAGGCCCTGCAGCCGGAACAATTATTGACGTCTAAGACGGGGAGCCATTTGTATTTCATACCTATAAAATAGTCCCGATGAGCCTGTACGTAAAGGTTTTTTATCTTATGGGATCAATAAGATTTTCTTATCAGGAGCTGTGTTCTTCGAGGAAGGTAATGGCTTTTTCTTCCGGCATGGGCTTGCCGAATAGGAAGCCCTGGAAATAATCGCATTCTTCCTGGGCCAGGCTTTTGAGCTGAAGGTCATATTCAACACCTTCCGCGATGACACCCAGGTCAAGATTGTGGGCGAGATTGATGATCGTCGAGGTCATTGCCATTTCAAGGCCCTCTTTCATCAGTTCTTTAATAAAGAGACGGTCGATCTTAAGGGTGGTGATGGGCAGGCGCTGAAGATGGCTTAATGAGGAATACCCTGTACCAAAATCATCCAGTGATATCTTGACGCCCAGGTCCCTGATATGCTTAAGGATCTCAATGGTTTTATCAAACGAACCGATAAAGATACTTTCCGTGACCTCAACCTCAAGGGAATCAGCTGATAAACCGGAAAGCATCAAGGCATTCTTGATCACATCGATGATGGCCCTGCCTTTTAGCTGGGCCACTGAAATATTAACGGACATGATGATGTCTTTATAGCCTAAGTCCTGGAATCTTTTGCCCATCCGGCAGGCTTCCTGCAAGACCCATTCCCCGATCGAGATGATGAGACCAGTCTCTTCGGCAATGCAGATAAAATCATTGGGATAAACCAGCGTACCGTCCCCTCTGAACCATCTAAGCAATGCCTCGAAGCCGCGCACCTGGCCATCCTGGACACCGATGATCGGCTGATAATAAAGCTTGAACTCTTCTTTCTTCAAAGCGTCCCGAAGACCTCTTTCTAAGCTCATGCGGCTTACAGCCTTTTCATTCATCGTCCCGTCAAAGAAACAAAATGCATTACGGCCCGCCTCCTTGGCCGCGAACATCGCTGTATCGGCGTTCTTCAACAGTTCTTCCAGATTATTGCCGTCATTAGGGAAGGTGGCGATGCCGATGGACCCTGTCACAAAAAGATCATTACCCGAGATCAGGCGCGGACAATTAAGCTTTTCCCTGATACGTTCCGCGATATGCTGGGCACTCTGGGCATCTTCAAGCCCATTTAAGAACACAATGAATTTGTCCCCTCCCAGACGCGCGATGGTATCTATCTCACGCACGCACTCGGCCAATTTTAAAGCCGTGTCCTTTAGAAGCTCATCGCCCAGGGTATGGCCCAAGGTATCGTTCACATTTTTAAAATGGTCCAAATCGATGAAAAGGACCGCACAAGACGTGTTGCTTCGCTTGGCATGGGAAAGGCCAAGATTGGCCCGTTCGAAAAACAAGGTGCGATTAGGGAAGGTTGTCACCGCATCATAATAGGCAAGGGTCAGGAATTTTGTTTCTAAGTGCTTTTGCTCGGTGATATCTTCGGCAGTACCTAATATCTGCCATGGTACTCCGGCCGGTGTACGGCTAAAAAGCACATCCCGGCTGCGCAGCCAGCGCCACTGGCCGTTGACATCCTTCATCCGATACTCGATCTCTCTTACTTCCCCATCCAATATCAGCAATTGATGATGTTCCACGACCTTAGGGACATCTTCCGGATGCATGCAGTTATTAAAAAGCTTCTCTCCCATTCCCTGGATCTGCTCGGGGGTAAATCCTAAAAAGTCCTGGGCTTCGCGGTTACAATAAATATTCTTTTGATCGATCAGGTCATAGACATAGATCAGATTAGGGGTCGCATTGAGGATACTGTCCACGAAATGGCGGCTTTGTGTAAGGGCTTCTTCGGCAAATTTATAATCTGTAATGTCCACCGCCACCCCCAGGATGCAGGGAGTATCCATGCCTGAGGCGGTAAAAGGGATCTTGATCGTTGAAAGGACCCGTGTCTCCCCGCGTATATTCGTGATGGTTTCATACGGAATTATTTTTGGTTTACCCGAACTGATCACTTCCAGGTCGTCCTTGATGAAATTCTGGGTCTCCTTGGGCGTTTCGATAAAATCCGCATGGGTCTTGCCGATCAGATTCTCTACTGTTGTCCCATAATTGTCAGCTAAAGCCTGGTTGCCTAGAATAAAACGCCCCTGGATGTCCTTGGCAAAAATAAGATGAGGTACCAGGTCAATGATCTGGCGCAGACGCTCTTCTTTAAGCTGCAGTAATTGCTCAAATTTTTTACTCTCGGTTACGTCCAATATAGAAACCAGGACCTTGGAAAGACTGTCCTCATAACCCGGCACAACGGCCAGCCTGTATAACAATTCGACCGGTCCGCCATTCATATAACGACCGCACCGCTCACCGCTCCATTGGGTATTTCCCTGGGCCAGGGCAATGAGCTCTTCTTTAAAGGTATTATAAGATTCATCCGTGAAATAGTAGTCCAGATTGCGCGGGACCTCGTCTTTATGATTAACACCTAAAAAGCGCAGTCCTTCCTGGTTGAAATCAGTAATGGTCACGAGTGACGCGCATTGCCTGACTGCTTGCGGGTTTTTTTCAAAGTAATCCCTCCAATCAACGATGCCAAGGGCGCGCTGCTGGTCAAAGAACTCCTTGACCACGGAAAAATCTTCTTCCCAGATAGATATGGCGGCATTCTCAAAAAGATGACGGTATTTCCTTTCGCTATGCCTAAGATCAAAAGTGGCCGCGCGAAACAGGGAATAAAGGATGGCAGAGCTGGCCAGGACATAAATAAGCCCTTTTAAGTTCAAGAATAATTTGAGCGTAAAAGGGTCATGGACCAGGGAGACAATGAGACTATTAGAGAAATAGATCCAAAGAAAAGTCAATAACGCATAGGGAAGGATGA
Source organism: uncultured Planctomycetales bacterium (assembly GCA_964487685.1). Lineage (GTDB taxonomy): Bacteria > Omnitrophota > Gorgyraeia > Zapsychrales > Fredricksoniimonadaceae > JABDGZ01. The sequence goes on along the minus strand of CAZASA010000019.1, from coordinate 28,590 downwards.
TCTTAAGGGGAACAAATCTTGAACCTGCCAAGTGATTGTCGTTTGGGTTCATAGACGTCGCTAATTATAGCCATTTCGTCGATAAATGTCCAACTATCTTTATGGACAAGGCATTTCTTTTTTAATACAGGCCCTTAGTTGGGTATCAAGGCCGATGATGTGCTGGGTGATCCAATCTTCAACAAAATGATGCACTTGGGCAATGGTTTCATCATCATACTGTCCGGTTTGATATTTCTTTTTGATCTCATCAAGTTTTAAGACAAAGGTCTGATGGGCCGCTTTATTTTCATCGGCCGCCGGGCAATGATGCACCTGCATGCATTGCTCCTCATATTTAAAATGGGCGGCGGCATAGGACTCCAATAACGGGAAACTTTCTCTTAAGAATTCCTTTCCCTTGCCCTGTTGCACGCAATCCTCGAATTCATTGAAAAATTCAAACAACATCTGGTGCTGTCTGTCAACGGAGTCATCACCCGTCGCGTAACGCTTTTCCCATTGAATCATGGAACTTCTCCTTAGTTATTTCACCCCTTTACTGTTCAAAAAGGGGCCGTACATCCGGTCAATCTTCATAATATGATTGTTCAGCCAGTCTTTCAGGAAATTCATTGTCTCCAAGGATATCATTGTCTTTCCGCTATCATAAGCTTGACTCAGCTCAATGACCTTTTGAGTCAGATCGGCATGTTCCTTGATATGGGCCTGTGCCTGCGGGTATGCATGCTGCCCAAACAATTTCTCTTCAGCATTAAAATGATATTCTGTGTATTTTATAAGTTCCCGAAGGATCTTGGCGAGAGCATCCTTTCCCTTGCCGACACTCATCGCGTCATGAAGCTGGTTGATCAGATCGATCAATTTTTGATGATGCAAATCTAAGGCCCTTACCCCTACGGACATATTTTGATCCCATTTCATTAGCGGCATAACAGCTCCTGTTGGTTCATTCAGTTTTTTTATCAGGCGTTTTGACCGCCGCGGTCAGCTCTTCGCTTAATATCTTCTCAATGTTAAGAAGGACCTTGACCGTTGTATTGATCTTACCGATACCGAGGATATAATCCGTATGGACATTCGCTCCGAAATTAGGGGAAGCCTCGATCATTTCCTGTTTAATGTCCAGGACATCCTTGACCTTGTCTATGATGATCCCGATAAGCATCTCATGGACATCGATAATGATGATGCATGTTTCCATGGTCGTTTCGATCGAAGGCATCCCGAACTTGAGCCGCAGGTCAATGACAGGGATCACCTTGCCGCGCAGATTAATGACACCTTTTACATAGGCCGGCACCTGGGGAACAGCCGTGATCGCCATCATCCCGATGATCTCACGGACCTTCAGGATCTCCAGGCCGTAATCTTCGTGCCCTAAGGCAAAGGTAAGATATTTCCCCTCTTTAGCCAGACATTTTTGTTCAGTCATAAATTATCTCCTATTTAGAAATCTTTAAACCCTTCCTTGTCGTCAAATGGGATGATCTCTTCCGGTTTTAAAACCTTAGGCCCTTTACTGCTTTGGGCTTGTGCGACGATCGTTCTATTGGTGGTATCCGAATGATGACTGGAGGCCCCGGTGAAACTATGATGCTTGGGGACCCCCGCTTGACGCAACGAAGAACCCTCTCCCTGAACGATCTGCTGTAAGCTCAAGGCTATTTCCTTTAAATTCTCAGACTGGCTTGTAAGCTCTTTGGAGGCAGAGGCACCTTTTTCGGCTGATGCCGCATTCTGCTGGATCACCTGTTGGGCCTGGCTCACGGAGGTCGTGATCTGGATAATGCCCTCGGCCTGTTCCTTACTGGCCATCGCGATCTCATCAACAGCGTCAACCACTTTTCTCGCGGCAGTCATGATCTCCACTAATACCTCGCCTGTCTTGAGCGAGATCTCGGCCCCTTCCCTAGTGCGTGTCTGGGAATCTTCAATAAGCTGTTGGGTGTCCTTTGCCGCAACGGAAGCGCGCTGGGCCAAGTTGCGGACCTCGTTGGCAACAACCGCAAAGCCCTTACCATATTCACCCGCCCGTGCCGCTTCAACGGCCGCATTCAAGGCCAGGAGATTTGTTTGAAAGGCGATCTCTTCAATCGTCTTGATGATCTTCCCGACCTTTTCCGATGACTCGGCGATAGCTTTCATGGAATCTTGCATTTCTTTCATGGAATTATCACCTTTTTCAGCATGCTGTTTGGTTTCAGCAGCCAACACGCTTGCATTGGCGGCATTGTCAGCGTTGTGTTTGGTCATGGATGACATTTCTTCCAGGGCACTGGACGTTTCCTCTAAAGAATTCGTTTGCTGGTTTGCCCCTTGGGATAGATGCTGTGAAGAAGCCTCCATTTGCTGGGCGGCAGATAAGGCGTGTTCAGATCCCACTTTAAGCTGACCGATCATCAAGCTAAAAGGCCTATGAATGGCATTTTGAATGATAAAGGCCGCCAGTAAAATGACAAAAAAGATCGCCAAGAGTGTCACTAGCATAACCATGGATATGACCGCTAAAATATTCTTCATAAAATAAGCGCTCGTGGCCGTCGCTTCAACGGTGCCGATCTGGATATTTGATTCGTTGTAGATGGGGGCCCTCACCAAAAAAGTATTCGGGTTACCGGCAACTCCCTGGAATTTTTCTTCTGAAACAACATGACCGTCGTGATCGAACACCCTGACTTCATTGAATTCTTTCACGTTCTTTAAGAGATCTATATCGCTTTCGACTGCTTTCGTATCATTGAATTCCAACCCCGCGCTCATCGTGTATGAAACAATGCTCAATTCCTGCGTCAAGGTCTCTGCCAATTTATTCTTTTCATCCTTAAAATAACTAAAAGAAAGGACCCCTCCCAATACAACCACCAGCAGGAAAATAGACAGCGCCACAAACGCGATCAATTTAAACCTTAATGTCAGCCGATTTACGATATTCGTCATATTAAACACCTCCAATCGCAGATTAATCGAAATACCCACAACCGATGATCATATCGTCGACCTTATTTAACGACTTCACACATGGCCAAAAACTTGCTGTTATAATCACTACCTTCCTGCTTGACTGTATTTAAATTGATCATCATCCGCGGACGATCATCCTTTTGGGCGATCTCAAGGGCGACCCCATTTTGCGCGCATCCAGGATTTACGCAAATTGAACTGATCTGTAAGTCCTTCGTCGCCTGAAGAATATTATTCATGGATGAGGTGTCATTAACAGCAACGACCAATACCGAAATACTATCCTGCCTTAACTGGTCCTCGAATTTTACCTTATCGAAAGGCCCCTCCAGGGACAAGTTCTTGCTCTCCATAGGCTTGTCCTTAAGGGTAAAGTCGGATTGGACCTTGGAGATATCGGCACTGACCTGGCCGGCGAAATCCTGGGACTGAGCGTCATCAGCAAAGGATACAACACCAATGATAACCTTGTCCTTGGCTATCCTGTCAATGTTACGGTCGTAATTTAAAGCTTTAAGCATGATGGCTGTAAATACTCCGCTGGGTAAAGTACTATCCGCGGCCATGGATATTGTTGAAAAGGTAAGTATGCATCCGGCCAGTACCGCGCAGGTCAAACGTAAAAAATTGATCGTGGGCAAGTTCTTCAAACGCATAGGGAATTCTCCTGTTAAATCAATTAAAATTTACAATCAACCTTGAGGGCATAGACCCTTGGCTCATCGATCCAGGTGGCGCGGTTCGGATAGATAGTATTAACGCCCGCTTCATAGGAATAACGTTTATTGCCGTTAAACCCTACCAAATTCGAGACCATTAGAGTGATCGAAACGTTTTTGTTGACTTCATATCGGGCGGCCAGATCAAGGCGGGCATCAGGCCTATAAGCACCCGCGGCTTTTATATTGTCAATGGCCTGATCCACCGCGGCCTGGTTGGCCGTGCCTGCGGCCGCATTATGCAGCATTTTCAAACCGTCCAGATCCCCCTGGAAACCCCAAAAAACACGTGCATCCGTATGCAGGGTCCATTTAGAAGTCACTTTATAATCGGCAAAGATTTTTGTCGCATAATTGGGCAAATTGTCCAGGTCATTGCCGGTACTTGATAAAGTTTCCCCGCCCACCGGGACATTGTAACTGGCGTAACTCAGACCGCTGCGGGTTTGACCGGAACCTAATTTGAAGCTGATCTGCTTGGTAAAGCTCTGAGAGCCGCCGACGGTCAATTTCTCATTGACTTTATAGGTCGGTTCAAACTCAACCCCGCCGACATTGAGCTTGCCTAAGGGGACTT
>CAZASA010000019.1:0-24320 GCA_964487685.1 uncultured Planctomycetales bacterium | reverse complement strand
GGACTTCGCTCAGGGCCGTGGAACTCCAACCATAATCATCAAGGCTGTTATAATAAAGCGCTGTTGCCAGGGACAGTTTTTGTGTGGGGTTGACATCATAATCAAATTCCCAACCCTTAAGGGTCTCCGGGTTATTTTTACCCCCGGTCTTGTCCGTCAGGAACAATTGTTCGGCCGTGTTCATACGGACGGATTTCTGCCAAATGAATTTGGTGATACCCATCCGTTGCCAATCGCTGACAATGGCCACCCGGGGAGAGAACATCAATTTAGTGTAGCTGTTCTCATCCGTCCGGCCTGAAAGGATTAGGTTAAATTTAGGATCAAAGGCCAGGTTTGCTTCCGATAAGTAGGAAATGGTATCATCCCACCATCCGCCTGGAACAACGTAAGCACTTGTTATAGGCTGCACATTAGGGATGGAACTGTTCAACGCAACAGCTGCCGTACTCAAAGATCCAAATATATTGGCACTATCCCCCATCCTAAAATCCCTATTGGAACCTCCCCAGGCAGGACCATAATGGCTGTATAAATTCTCAAAACCCACGGCAAATTTATACTTTTCTGCCAAGGTATAGTTCAACAGGGATTTAGTAAGAAGTCCGGTCTCAGAAAATTCCTGAAGGGTGTTTTGCATGCTGTCAACATCAGTGCCGTCAGCCGCGACGTTGGTCCCAGCCGGGTTTTCCCGGCGGATATGATCGATAGAGCTCCAGGAGACCATGGTGTCCAAATTCAGGTCTTCATTAAATACATGCTTGTCCTCCAGGGCCGCCTCTGCAGACTGAGTCATATTTTCCTTCAGGTCTATCTGGCTGCCATCGCTCATGATCGCCTGGGTGTTAAGGAGCGTGCCATGTTCCGATGTCCCGAAATTGGTATAACGCGCCCAAGCCTTGAGCTCTTCGGCCCAATTAAATTCGGTATAGACCTTCACCTGGGGCTTATCATCCGCGTCATTGAAATAGTCCAGCGGCAATCGGTCTCCCCTGCTTGTGCCCAAGCCGGTGCTTTTCCCTAAATACCCTGTCGAACCTGACGCGGTGGTAAAGAATTCCCGTGGGGAATAACCTTTGGTGCCGACAATGCTCGCATAGGTATAATAATTATAATTCTTTTTTACAACCCCTTCGCTGATATACGCCGCTTTGGAGTCATATTTTTCCACATAACTGACCCCGGCCCTTGTTCCCGGCGCATCCATGGCGTTCTTGGTGGTGATACTGATGACACCCTCAATGGCGCCTGGCCCATAGGTCACTGATCCCGGGCCCCGGATAATTTCTATCTTTTTAATGTCATTCAAGTCCCATTGCTCCAGCTCATCTTCCGCGCCGCTATGGGCGTTTTCATTGAGTCTTCGTCCATTGACTACAATGATGATTTTATTATTGCGGTCAGAGATGATCCCGCGAATACCGATATGCGGGCCTTCCGAATGGGTCGCCCAAATGGCCCCTGGGACATATATCTCCATCAGGTCATATATATTCCGCGCGGGAGTCATGGCTATCTGCTCTTCGGTGATCGTTGTAATGGAAGCAGGGATATACGCGGCATTGCTGGATTTTGTCAACATGGCTGTTGAGCTTACGGGCGTGTTCATCAGGTCTTCCATAGGCATGTTCACTAATTGTGTAACATCCGATGAAGCTGCTTTAGCATTAATACATAATGTGGATACAAAAAGCACTAAAAACCCAAGTCTTAAAAGAATTTTCATAACCCTCCTTAATTTTATACATCTCCGCTGACAATCTGATGCAATTCCACGACCATCTCTTTAAGGCTCTCTGCCTGCGTTGCCAGTTCTTGCGATGCTGCTGAGCTCTCCTCAGCGCTTGCCGCGTTCTGCTGGGTCACCTGGTCCATCTGGCTGATCGCCTGGGTGACCTGATTAATACCGTCGGCCTGGTCTTTGCTGGCCAATGCTATTTCATTGACCACATCCGAAACTTTTTTAACCGCCTCTGTGATCTGTCCTAAAGCTTCCCCCACCTTTTTGGCAATATTGGAGCCTTCCTTGGTCCTTAACTGGCTTCCTTCGATAAGGGATTCGGTGTCCTTGGCCGCTTGAGTTGCCCGCAGGGCAAGGCTCCTGACTTCATCAGCAACTACGGCAAAGCCCCTTCCATGTTCTCCGGCACGGGCTGCTTCCACCGCCGCGTTTAATGCCAAAATATTTGTCTGAAACGCGATCTCTTCAATGGTCTTGATGATCTTGCCTACTTTTTCCGCTGACTCACCGATGGACTTCATGGAGACCTGCATTTCCTTCATGGATACGTTGCCTTTTTCGGCATGCTCTTTGGCTTCGATGGCCATTTGATTGGCTTTCGCAGCATTATCAGCGTTTTGCTTGATCATGGAGGCCATCTGGTCCAAGGCACTTGATGTTTCTTCCAGGCTGCTGGCCTGCTCTGTTGCCCCCTGGCTTGTCACCTGTGCTGAAGAAGATACCTGTGACGCGGCAACGCTCATTTGCTGGGAGTCTTCATTCAATCGCTGGACAATACTGATCAATGACTTAAGGATCATGTCCCCTAAAAAGTAATAAATAAGTAAAAGGACGATGATAATGACGATCAACTGCAACAGTCCCATTTTAAAAAGATTGTCAAAACTCGACTGATAAGAAATGTCCGTACCGATCACGGCCATCACATCGTTTTCCTTAGTCTGTGTATGGCATGATAAACAATCCTTGGTTGCTATCACAGGTATGATCCGGCAAATGGCCCGTTGCCGGCCGACTTTAACGTCCTTAACGACCTGGTTCCCGGAATAAAGCACCTGTCCTTCAAGAATAGTTGGCTTAAGAGCATCTTTTTTAGGTCCTAATTCTTTTTCCAACGCAGATGACCTGACAATACGTACATCCAGGACGGTCTTTAATTTACGGATATTATCAAGGTAATTATCGAGTTTATCCCCATTTGTCATCAAGGAACGCGAGGACTGGGCGATGGAATCAGAGAAGGTGATGACCTGGTCGCTCATGTTCTGGCGGATCATGCAATCCGATAGATACCCATCCCATCCCATCACCAATGATCCAGCGACCAAAATGACAGCAATCGTTAAAAGTAACTTTGACCTGATCCCCATTTTCTCGAACATATCAAAACCTTTCAGATCCAACTTTTGTTATTTAAAAATCCTTGGAACCTTCTTTATTATCAAACGGAATGATCTCTTCCGGTTTTAAAACATTTGGGCCTTTGCTTGGTCCTGTCATCCTGAGGCTTTTATTGCCGAAGGATTTTAAGGTGTTGAGGGGATGCTTGGAATGACCATTCTTGTTTATCTTATTTTCCCCGTTGACGATCTCCTCAAGGCCCAAGACCATTTCCTTAAGATTTTCTGCCTGGCTTGCAAGTTCTTCTGAGGCAGAGGCGCTTTCTTCGGATGATGCCGCGGTCTGCTGGGTCACCTGGTCCATCTGACTGATGGCGTTAGTGACTTGAATTATACCTTCGGCTTGCTCTTTACTGGCAATCGCTATCTCATTGACCACATCGGCCACTTTTTTGGCCGCATCCATGATCTGGCCTAATGCTTCACTGGTCTTTTGTGTGATCTGGGCCCCTTCCCTGGTACTTGTTTGACTGTTCTCGATCAATAATTGTGTGTCCTTTGCCGCTTGGGATGCACGCTGGGCCAAATTCCTGACTTCATCAGCCACGACCGCAAAACCCCTGCCGTGTTCACCGGCACGCGCTGCTTCAACGGCCGCATTGAGGGCCAAGATATTCGTTTGAAAAGCTATTTCTTCGATGGTCTTGATGATCCTGCCGACCTTGTCCGATGATTCACTGATCGCTTTCATGGAAGATTGCATTTCTTTCATGGAAGCGTCCCCTTTTTGGGCATGAAAATTGGTCTGGGTCGCCATGAGGCTGGCTTTCGCGGCATTTTCCGCATTATGTTTGATCATGGAAGACATCTGATCAAGGGCACTTGAAGTTTCTTCCAAACTACTGGCCTGCTCAGTCGCCCCCTGGGACATTTGGTGTGAAGATGAAGCTACCTGTTGGGCAGCTGAGGAGGTTTGTTGGGAGCCTTCTTCCAGAGACTTGACTACCTTGATGATCGCCCTGGTGATCCCATTCGTGATCAAAAATGCCAGGAATATGGCCATTAACGTTCCAATGATCGACCCCAAAACCATAATACTCATTGCCGCAGCAAGTACGCCCCCTGCATTCGAAGCCCCTGCCGTCGTATCTGCCATCCCCAGCTCTGCGGTTGATTTAGCAAGATCAAGGACCTGATTGGCATCATCCTGACGTTCTTTATTAAGTTCTTCACGTTTAAGCCAGGTTTTCAAGAACAGGTCCATCTGTACCTTGTATCTCTTGGCGGCCGCTAAATTTTCATCGATCAGCTTTAGATCTTCAGGACCTGTTGATATTGACCTTAGCTCAGCTGACGTTTTGAAAATATTGTCAACAAGGGCTTCAGTTTCCGTGAAAAGTTTGGGATCACGCCGGAATTGAGATATCCATGCGCCTATAATGATCTGATTGCCTGTATCGAGCAATTTATCGGCCAAAGCGGTCTCTTTAAAATTAAGTGTCAAATCTTCCTTATCCACAGGGTCTTTTTTCAGGTCTATATCATTTTCTTTTTTTTGCAGCTCAATATATTTCTTACAGGAATCTGTATAAATCTTGTCAGCAGCTTTGGCCTGAGTACGATAAGATTCCAATTGCCTGGTAACATTAACGGTGTCCTGAACAAGTTTTTCATATTCTGAAACGGCGGCTTTTGCTTTTTGGGCTGTTTCTTTCAATCGTGCCAAACGAGGCGAACTTTCTCCCTGAGTGTACGCTTGATCCAAATACTTTTTCACTTGGGAGAGGTCCTCAAGTCCATTTTTCAAAAAAACTTCATTTTCAGTATCCGCATAACCGCGCATTTCATACATCGTCCTAAGCGACCATCGCTCGACATTGTTTGCTACTGCCACTTCCGGCACGGTCTCTCTAGCCACGATATTCGACGCCTGTTGAACATTTTTCATATTGACAATTGCGATCAACCCTAAGAGAAGGGCTATAAATACCACCGCGCCGAAGCCTAAACCGAGCTTCATCGATAAACTCATTTTCTTCATGGCCAACTCTCCTGGATTTATTTAAAAATCCTTAAAGGCTTCTTTATCTTCAAATGGAATGATATCTTCCGGTTTTAGCACCTTGGGACCTTTGTTTGGTCCAGTCATCCTGAGACTTTTATTGCCCAAGGAACTTAATGTGCCTTTTAATTCTTTGCCAAGCTCAAAATGACCACTCTTCTGTAATTTTTTTCCGCTGATGATCTGCTCAAGGCCCAAAACCATTCCCTGGAGATTTTCTGCCTGGCTGGCAAGCTCTTCGGAAGCTGCGGCACTTTCTTCGGCTGATGCCGCATTCTGCTGGGTCACCTGGTCCATCTGGTTGATGGCGTGAGTGACCTGATTAATGCCCTCCGCCTGCTCCTTACTGGCAAGGGCAATCTCATTGACCACATCCGCCACCTTTTTGGCCGCATCCATGATCTGGACCAATGCCTCACTGGTCTTTTTGGTGATCTCAACACCTTCCCTGGTGCTTGCCTGACTGTTCTCAATCAGGGATTGGGTGTCCTTAACAGCGACGGATGCCCGTTGGGCAAGGTTCCTTACTTCATCAGCCACCACGGCAAATCCCCTGCCATGTTCACCGGCACGGGCCGCTTCAACCGCCGCGTTTAAAGCTAAAATATTCGTCTGAAAAGCTATCTCTTCGATGGTCTTGATGATCTTGCCAACCTTGCCTGCCGAATCACTGATCGCCTTCATGGAAGACTTCATTTCTTTCATGGAAGCGTCCCCTTTTTCGGCATGGAGCTTGGTTTCGGCCGCCATGAGGCTGGCTTTTGCGGCATTGTCCGCATTTAACTTGATCATCGAGGTCATCTGATCAAGGGCACTGGATGTTTCTTCCAAGCTGCTGGCCTGCTCGGTCGTTCCCTGGGACAATTGCTGCGAGGAGGAGGCCACCTGCTGTGCCGCTGACGAGGTTTGGCCGGAACCTTCATTCAATGACCTGACCACCTTTACGATCGCCTTGGTGATGCCAATGGTGATCAAGAAAGCCAAGAATATGGCCATGATCATCCCCAAAACCAAACCAATAAGCATAATATTTGCCGACACCGAAAGGGCTTCATCAGCATCCCTGGAGCCTTTACTTGTATCATCCATCCCCAACTTTGCGGCATTTTGTGCCAGATCAGCAACACTATTAGCGACCTTATTACGTTCTTTGTTAAACTCCTCACGCTTAAGCCAAATTTTCAGAAAACCATCCATCTGAACTTGATAATTCTGGGCGGCCTCCAAATTATCATCAATAATTTTAATTTCTTGGGGATCGTTGGAAATAGCCCTAAGCTCAGCGGATTTTTTATAAAGATCCTTGAATAGCCCTTCAGTATCTTTGAAAATCTCCGGACTTCGGCGTAACTGGGATTTCCATGTCCCAATGATGATCCAATTTCCGATATCCAAAAGATCATTATCGAACTTCATTTGTTTTAAATTATTCTTAAGGAACTCTTTATCTACGATATCTTTCTTAAACTCCCGTTCATTTTGTTTTTCCTGGAGATCAAGAAATTTATAACAACTGTCCATATATATCCTGGCCGCTGCCTCGGCGGTTGTGCGATATTGTTCCATTTTATTCGTCGCATCGGCTGTTTCATCAACAAGGGCCTCATATTCCGATTCGGCGGTTTCTGCTTTTTGGGCGGTTTCTTTCAATTTTGCCAAACGAGGCGAACTTTCTCCCAGCTGTTTAGTGTCGGCCAGATACTTTTTGATTTGGGACATGCTTTCACGGGCGTCTATCAAAAACTGCTCATCTTCTGTGTAAACATAACTGCGCATCAGATATTTGGTCTTGAGCACCGATCGTTCAACATTATTAGCCACCGCCACTTCAGGCACATTTTCATTCACAAGGATATTCGCTGTTTGCTCTACACTTTTCATATTGACCACAGCGATCAATCCCAGTATGATCGCAATGATAACAACGACCCCGAATCCGCACCCCAATTTCATGCCTAAACTCATGTTTTTAAACATTACGTTGCCTCATTCACAATGGTCTTTGCCGCTGTTTTAAGCGCGGCCAAATATTTGATCCTGGCCCCCTTGATACCCTTATAGATCTCGAGCTCTTCTTTATCAATGATCCCCAAAGCACCGAGCTTCCTGGCACGTTGGGTCGTCGGAGACCCGATCTTAGCAATGGTCGAAACGATCACCACCGGTGTCGGCCTGTAACGCATTATTTTTTCCAGAAAATCAAGGCCATTGAGCCCCGGCATGATGATATCCAGGCTAATGACGTCCGGTTCGGCCCCTAAAAGCTGGTCCCGCGCTTCAAAGGAATCGGCGGCCTCGGCGCAAACTTCGAATTCTTTGGAACTTTCAATGTCCTTGCGCAGGATCTTGCGGACGAGCTTAGAATCATCAACGATCAGGACGCGTATCTTCCGGTTGCTAAAATCTTTCTGGCGCTGGGTGATCGCGCGTATCTCCACCTTGAGGCCCCCGGTATTGAAATATATCTTTCTTCCCCGGTTGCCGCCGACATCTTCCTCAATAATAGGGATCTTAAAATCATTCAGGACCTTGCGGGCTATGTTGATATTATCCGCCCCGATCCCGTCCCCAAGGCCCAGATTGCCTACCACCACCGCTCCGCCGAAGATCTTGGCTTCATAAGGACCGGCTGACTTGTCCAGGGACATTAATTTTTGGATCAAATAGGTCGTCGATGTATCGCCATATTTCCCATGAGGGTCTTGGGCCGTATCCTGCAGATCAAGTGAAAAATGGTTCATTCCCGCACGGCCAGTTGACTTGTTATAGACACAAACAGCAACGCACGAACCTAAAAGAGTTGTTATCATTGTCGGTTTTTCAACGACACACATCTCCCCGGGCAAAAGAAAAACCCGCTCCATCACCTGGGGCGTTAACACTTCTTCATCCATATTTATTCCTTGCTTGCCTGCCGCACTAATTCGCCTGATATCTCGCTTAATGGCAGGATCAGATCTACAGCATTAATTTCCACGGCTGCCCTGGGCATGCCGTACACCACACAACTCTTCTCATCCTGGGCGATCGTGAAAGCGCCCGCTTCCTGCATATGTTTAAGGCCTGTGGCGCCGTCCCGTCCCATACCGGTCATGATGACACCGACGGCATTGCTTCCGGCATATTTGGCCACTGAATCAAAAAGGACCTCAACGGACGGACGCTGATAATAGACCATGGGGCCGTCCTTGACCTCCACGTAATAACGGGCCCCGCTGCGGCGCAGAAGTATATGATGATTGCCGGGTGCCACCAAGACCAGTCCCTGATACAGACCGTCCTGGTCCTTGGCTTCCCGCACTTCCATATGAGAAATATTCTTTAAACTTTCCACAAAATTCTTGGTGAAATTCTCCGGCAAATGCTGGGCCACAATGACCGCCGGAAAGGTTGCGGGTAATGCGGACAAAAGGACACGCAATGCCTCGGTGCCTCCGGTGGAAGCCCCGATGGCAAATACCTTGTCCGTGGTCTTGATCATGGCGCCATCCAAGCTCCTTGTTTTAACAGCAGGTACCAACGGCTTATAACCTTGCTTATAGCGATGCCGGGCGCTATGCGCCGCGCGAAGAGCATTGACCAGGACTTCCATGATCTCATTCAATGGCGTTGACGCATTTAATGACGGCTTATGGATCACTTCAACAGCCCCGAGCTCTATCGCATGCATCGCGGTGGCACAACCGGCCGGCGTCAAGGAAGAAAAGATCACCACCGGCATGGGCTTTGCCTTCATCAGTTTCTCAAGAAAGGTGATCCCGTCCATGCGGGGCATCTCAACATCAAGCAGTACCACATCCGGATCATGCTCGATGATCTTCTCGCGGGCAATATAAGGATCGGGGGCGGTATCAATGATCCTGATATCAGAAAATTTCCCAAGCTCTTGTTTCAGGATCGTACGCACCACCGCGGAGTCATCGACGATAAGGACTTTGATTTCCATTTTAATTTTTCCTGTAAACCGCCGGGGCAAGGGCTTCCATCTGCCCCCGGAACACCGGCGGTAAATTCTCCGAACGGCTGGTGAATAAATACCCGCCCGGTTGAAGATATTTCAATAATTTTTCAACAAGCCTCTCCTGGGTCGCGGGATCAAAATAGATCATCACATTCCTGCAAAAAATAAAATCAAATGTCCCCTTGAAAGGAAACACCTCATCCATCAAGTTCAATTGTTTAAAAATGATCAAACGCCTGACCTCATCTTTGACACGAAAGCAAGGACCGTTCTCACCCGGATTCTTTTCAAAATAACGTTCAAGAAGTACCGGCGGGACTGTTTTTACCCTTTCATACGGATATGTCCCATGATAGGCCTCACCCAAGACCTTGGTGGAAATGTCCGTCGCCAGCAATTTAATGTCCCACTTCGAGGCCCTCTCCTTAAAATACTCCAAAAGGGTGATCCCTAAAGAATACGGCTCTTCTCCCGTCGCTGCTGCCGCGCACCAACCTCGAATTTTATTGGTGTGTAATGCCGTTTTTTTTTGGACAATGTCCGCCAGCACAACCGAAGAAAAGAAATCATAATGTTTCTCTTCGCGGTAAAACGACGTAAAATTTGTCGAGATCGCGTTGATCATCATTGTCAGTTCTTCATTGTGGCTTGGACTAGTGACATATTTAAAGTATTCGTCGTATGACTTGACCCCCAAGGCCCTGAGCCTCTTGCCCAAGCGGGCCTTGAGCAGTTCCTGCTTATGTTCTCCCAAATTGATCCCGCTCTTGGCATAGATCAGCTTGATCAAACTTTGGTATTCCGTTTCATGGAGTGGAACAGGCTCTATAATAAAATCCATTTTATTTCACCCGCGCGTACGCGATCCTTTTAACGCCAATCTGATGCTCCCATTCAGGGAGCCAGTCCATCCGCCGGATCCTGGACGTCTTGATCGACGCTGTCTCGCCATTATCGGTATTAAAAATCACCTTTCGGCCCAAGCTCCCTCCGACATCTTCGGAAATGACCGCGACCTTCTTATTTTTAAGGATGTTACGGATCTCCCTGACACAATCCTCTGCCCTTTCTTTACCCAGCCCATTTTGATGACCACCGCCAAAAATTTGCGCTTCCAAATGACGAGAGTTCGAAGAGCCCAAGCTTGTCACGATATTGATCAGGGAGCGAAGGGCGCATTCCACATAAAAATTGGTGGGGCTTGCCCCTTTTTCGAGCTTAGGATAAACCACATGGGCCATACCGCCCAATCTCAAGACCTTATCGCGCATGGTCACGACCACCCCATTACCGCAAATGGCGCAAAGAAAAGCAGGTTCTTGACTGTAAGCCAGATGACCGGCCTCGACCACACAGCTTATTTTTTCCATTATCTCGTTCCCGCAAATTCAATAAGGCCTTCGGCATCAAGGATCAACCCAACCCGTCCGTCACCTAAAATAGCCGCCCCTGAAATCCCCTGGACATTCCTTAATTTATCTCCCACACTCTTGATCACCACATGCTGCTGGCCCAAAAGTTCATCAACCACGACACAGGCCTTGCCGTAATCGGAATCAATGAAACAGATCGTTTGGTCTTCAAATTTTTCTTTGCCGCCCTGAATGCCGAAAACATTGTTTAAATAGATCAACGGGTAGACCTTGTCATAGACCTTATACATCTGTTCTTTGTCATAGACCTGGCTGCGGCAGGCTTCCTGGGGCTGGACAAATTCCAACACTGAGTGAATGGGAAGAACGTAACGTTCAATGCCGGACCTGACAACGATCCCATCGACAATAGCCAAAGTAATGGGGATATAAAGGCAGAAGATGGTGCCTTGGCCGTCAACGGAAGATATGTTGATCTTGCCATGAAGCCAGTCGATGTTTTTTCTCACCACATCCATCCCAACGCCGCGGCCTGAGGTGTCGGTTACATTTTCGACGGTCGTAAAGCCTGCCTCGAAAATCAAATTGTAGATCTTATTGTCAGAAAAGACCTCTCCTTCTTTGACGATCCCGCGTTCGATCGCTTTCTTGAGGATCTTCACTTTATCAAGCCCTCTGCCGTCATCCTTGATCTCTATGACCACAAACCCGCCTTTATGGCTGGCGGAAAGTTCTACCTTGCCGATCGCTGGCTTGCCTTTGGCGATGCGCTCTTGCGCCGTTTCAATGCCGTGGTCCAGGGAATTGCGAACCATATGCATCAAAGGATCTGTGATCAATTCAGCCATATTCTTGTCGATCTCCGTATCTTCACCGTTAAGCACAATGGTGACATCCTTACCGATCGTCTTGGAAAGGTCACGAAGCACCCGCTCCATTTTTTGGAACACCGGTCCGATGGGGACAAGCCTCATACCCATGACTAATTCCTGTAAATTCCGTGTATTACGGTCAAGTTCAAGCAAATTGCGCTGGAATTGCTGATGGGTGATCGCGACTATTTCCGGGCTTTGGATCAATTGCACTTGGGAGATCACCAGCTCGCCGACTAAGTCAAGGAGGGCATCGAGCTTTTCAAGCTGGATCCTGATCGATGCCCTTACAGGACCGGCTAATCTTTGAAGTTCAGGTGAAGATTTCTGTAATTTTAACGCTTGATTTAACTCCTGATCGGTGATGACCCCCTGCTTGATGAGAATTTCGCCGATCGGCTGGTTCTTTTTGGGACTGATCACTTCTTTTAATTCCATGATCAAAGGTCTTATATCCGGATATACGCCATTGAATTGCCCGCCATGCCCTGCCTGCTCCTGCAAAAGTACCAATAATTTCCTGATTCCGTCGATGGATGACAGTGAAAGGTCAACGATCTTCCCTTCAAAAGGAAGGGTGCCCTTTCGTACCAGCTCGAGCATAGTCTCAGCTTCATGGGCATAGGTCTCAATGTCCTTAAGGCCCAGGAACCTGGCAGAGCCTTTGATCGAATGGAAGGCACGAAAAATATTATTAATCGCTTCACTATCTTGAGGCGCAGACTCAAGGACAAGGACGGACTTCTCTGCCTTGATCAGGTGGTCGAATGCTTCGGTGACAAAATCACTGTAATGATCCAGGCCATTGGAAAGGTCTAAAACCGGAGGCTGTGACCGGAGATCTTTTATTGGGTTGGGAGACATCGCCTCCAATGATCCTAACAACTGGTCGATCTTGGTCAATAGCACCGTAATCATGCCTTCATCGATCTTGATCGACCCCGCGCGCAGGGGATGACATAAATCCTCTGCTTCATTGGCCAAGACGCCTATCCTGGAAAGCCCTGTCAGATTAGCTTCTCCCTTGAGGGAATGAAAGGCACGAAAAATAATGTCAATCGCCGCTTTATCGTCCGGGGTTTTTGTCAATATTGATAACGATTGCCGGGCGTCTTCAAGCAGGGCCTTGGCTGAATTTAAAAAACCTGGGAATTCGCCAGGATTACTATCGAAATACGTCAATTTTTTTTCGTTCTCCAGGAGATTGATAAACTCGTCAGGGTTTTTGCCACGCTCCAGGCAGGTTAAGGCAGATTTAAGATGAGAACATAATGATGAAAGCACCTTGATAAAATGTTTGCCGGTATTATCCGCTGAAGACAAGTCGGCCAAGACCACTTCCAGGGCCAGTTGATCTGTCCGTTCGATCAATTTCTTCCAATCAGCCATATATCGCTACACTTTCGTCAAAATCTTGAGCTTTGCGGCCAATTCTGTGATGTCGCCGGCCAGTTCAATATGACCTTGAGCACCGGTCTTTGCGATCACGTCGGCCATGGATGCTTTATCCATCGATGAAATAAAATACACCGGAGCGTTCGGGGTCTTGGCTATTTTCCTGATCGTCGCACAGACCTCATCCCCGTTGATATCAGGCATGTAATAATCCAGCAGGAAAATATCGTAAATATTTTCCTGGGCCATGGTTATTCCCTCGTGGCCGGTCAGGGCTGTATCGACCAAAAAACCCTCTTCCAGCTCAAGTTTTCTTTTAATGATCTTGTTGACGATGGCCACATCATTGACGAGCAGTATTTTTGGCATCGACTACCTCTCTTGTCATCCCCGAATGTTTTAATCGGGGATCCATTTTTTAGTGGATTCCCGCTTTCGCGGGAATGACATTCCTTAGTGCTCCAGTTGGGCGATCAGTTCCAGGTTTTCATTGGTTTTTTCATCTAATAAGCGCATCTTGGCATGGTGTTCTTCCAGCCGACGGTCCATTTCTTTGGAGATCAAACCCAAGGTGTCCATCACAGCGCCCATGGTTGATGCTTCTGCGCCCAGATTTTGGATCTTGGTTTCCTTGGCAGTGACCATCTGTTCCCATTTTTGTTTTTCACCCTGCACTTCGACCAAACGTGATTCATTGGCTTTCTGCAAATCTTCGTTAAGCGTTTGTATCACCGCTTTGAATTTGACCAGTTCCTCCTGCTGTTGCTTTAATTGGGCCTTGATCGATTCAGCATTCTTGACGGCCAGACTGGAAATGCCGCGTTCATCTTCAAGCTTCGCTTCAAAGGTCTTGATCTCATTGTTCTTGTCTTCCATGAATTGCTTCTTTTGCTGATAGAACTCTTCCAATTGCTTCGTGTTCAATTGGGACTGTGTCGATTGTTCCTGATTGATACGTTTCAATCGCCGGACCTCCACATCCTGCTTGATCAACAGAAATGAGATCCAAACGCCGATGACAGCGACAAAAATGAAATATAAAGTGAAAATGCTTATTAACATATCTTGACCTTTACTGCTTGAATTTTGACTGCCTTAACGCCCTTAATTTTTCCAGGTTCTTATCAATGCTCTTGGATTCCGTTTCTGTGACACCAACATCATCAATATTACTTTCAACCCGTTCATGTTTATAAAGGCCTGAGAGGTCGATCAACTCCGCGTCCGCGGCCTGTTTGACTTCCTGGATACGGCTGGCGCGCATCTCAACAGGCAAAGATTTCAAGTCCTTTAACATATTCATCAAACGGTCCGAGATCTTGTCCCCCAGCACATCCAGCGTACCTTGCAACAATTTCTCTAATTGAGCCGTCGGATCGACCATCACCGAGGGAACACCTTGGGCAATAATTTCCTGAGAAATCACTGTGCCTGTATGTTTACCATTGCCGGATGATTTCTTGGCTAATAAGGACCTAAGCTTCTCATTTACGGCATTTTGGTCCTTGAGCGATTTATCCAGCTCGCCACCCATGGAAAACAAAAGTTCATTGAGCTTGGCATAGGCTGATTCAAGCTCAGCTACTTTTTGGGACAATTGCTGGATGGTATTATCAATGTCCATTTATACCTTGGACTCCTGATTGTTGATCGCCTGAAAAAGACAACCGCGGGCCACACTGGTAAAGGGGTCCTCAGAAATCCTGATCTCATTGACCTCAAGGCCCAGCTTAACATTGACCAGTTCTTCTTTGACCACCTCAATAAACCCTCCCACCAGCGATGAGCCCCCGGCAAATACAATGTCAACCGGCTCGCTGAACTGGGGCGTTTCCTGGGCCTTGGAAAAAACATTGGCCATATTCTCCAAAAAATATCGGATATAATTACGGTAATAGATCCCTAAAGCCTCTTCTTCCCGGTTTTTGGGGCTTTTTAAATTCATCCCCTGTTCTTTGAGGGTCGTGACCTGGCTTATGGGCATATTGAGGACCTTGGCCGTACTTTTATCGATCCAGTCGCCGCCGCGGGTCATGGAAAATGAGATCAGCGGCACGGAACGGTAAGAGGCACAGACATTGACCATCCCTCCGCCACAGGAAACGCCTATCCCGGTAAAATTCTTATATTCCAATTCCGAAAGGACAACGGCATAGCCTTCATCAATGACAAGGGGCTCGAAGCCCAAGGTTTTTAATATCCCTTCAAAGACACTGCGGTGATAGATCGTATCCTGGTTGCGGTCAACAGGATTGGCAGGGACGGAAAAACAGCAGATCTCTCCTTGCTCACGCGGCTCCCAGAGGATGTTCTGGACGATCAATTTAATGATGGAAATAGACTCGCCTTCTGATGGATTTAAAATACCCATGCTCATGGTCCGCTGTACTTCGCTGTTAAGGATATTGGCAAATTTATGGGCCAGGTTGCCCAACACGAACATATTGCTTCCCAGGGAAACGTATTTGATCCTGAGCTCCTTTAAAAAATCCTTGGTCGCCTGGTCGGCCCTGACTGAAAGAAAAGCATTGCGTTCTGTTTTGACAAAAACTTTTTCTCCATTGACCTCCCGGGAAGCGACCAAATAAGCCGTGCCCACATCCAAACCAACTCCTCGCCTTTCATTTGAACTGCCCGCTGTTGCCGCGCTGCCTGAATTAGGAAGAGCCACTGATGTTGTTTGCTCATGGGCTTCGGCCGGAGCGGCAGTCGTGTTGTCCGCGATAATATGGTCTTCCATTACCTCGGAAATAGTCTCTTTGGGAATGGCTTTTTTAATGACAGGCTCAGGCATGACAGGCTCAGGCAAGGAGATCTCAGAGCCGTCGGCTAATTTGCGTTTTAAGTATTGATTAATGGTGCGCAGTTTCTCACGCATTTCTTCAACATTTAATTGCGGCGTGATCCCGGTTGGCGATGGCTGGGGCTTGAATTCAGCGCTTCGGCCGGAAGCAAGAGACCTGATCTTCGCGTTGAGCTTTTTTAAACGCGCTCCTACGTCTTCAAGGTCTTTGTTGATATTTCCGTCACCTGGATTTGTCATATTGATCCATCCACCATAAATTCCATTCATTACCCGTTTTAGCTTTACTTTCCTTGGTGATCTTCTTTAATGCGCCGCTTACTTCCTTTTGGATCTCGCTATTTTCATCAGTTAACATTGTGATCAGAACTGGGACAGCTTCCCTGGCTTCAAGGGTGGCGCACAACGAAATCACACAACTGCGTACCTTATCATCCAGGTCACGCAGTAAATGGAGTAATAAGGGCAGGGCCCGTTGGCCATAGATGCTGACCATCAAATTGATAGCTTCTTTACGGATATCAGGCTGGCTGTCCTTGATGGCAAGCGACAAGGTTTCAAAAGATGCCTCATCCTCATATTTTGAAAGGGCCCTTAATGCCGCCACCCGCAGCTGTGGTTCAGGATTATAAAAGTACGTGTTTAAATATCCCCTGTCCCCGTCAGCCTTGCCATTACACGTGGCCAATGCGCCCAGGACTTCAACCTGTTTTAAAACTTCAGTTTCTTTGGATAGAAGCATTTTTAAGATCACTTTGGCCACTGGTTTGGATAACCTTTTAATTTGTCCTAAAGCCTGGAGCCTCAGCGTCTTTGTAGCCGACGAAAAATCACGTATATACACCTTGGCACGGAGGCATTCTTCTTTTTCTGAAATGGTAAGGACGTCTAGGGCGTTTGTCGTGTTCATTTCTTTTTGGTGTCCCATTTATTCAAGATCTTTTCGATCTTATCCTGAACCTTGGTCTTCATTTCGGCATCGATCAAGAGTTCATCAAGGATGGCTTGGTGTTCCTCAGCCATTTGAATGATGTCCCGCTGGATCTCCTGCATGTTCTTTTCCATGCGCCGTTTTTCCACCGCATGGGTCAAGGGCAGGATCACCTTGTCCTTGTTCTCGATAGGCTTGAGGATATAGTCAAAAGCGCCGTCGCGCACCGCTTCCTGGCAGCTTTCAAGGGTTGCGTAACCGGTCAGGAATATCAGCGGAATTGTTCGCTGGGTGTCATTGAGATATTTCAAAAGATCATGGCCTGATTTGCCGGGCATTTTAAGATCACTGATCATGGCTTCGATCTCATTGTTGGTCTCAAGGACCTTGATGGCCGCATCCACGCAATTCGCCGTAAATACCTTGAAACCGGATGATTCCAAAAGTTCGCCCAATGATTCGCGGATGGCATCATCATCATCGGTAAGAAGGATACAACCTTTATGTTTTTCATTGACCATAATTGGCTCCTATTAGTCTTGTTATGGATTCCCGCTTTCGCGGGAATGACATTGTTAATAATCGGGAATGACACATTTTTTTAATAAAGTTTCTTTAATTCCTCGTTGACCACTTCGACTAAGTTCCCTTCATCGGCTAAATTCCTGTCTTTATTCACCGGAAGGACAAAATAAAAGATCTTGCGGCCTTCCTTGATCTTGGTAAAGCTCAAAAGCCCATTATGGTTCTTGATGATGTTGTAACAGACCGAAAGGCCTAAGCCCGTGCCCTTGCCCGGCGGTTTGGTGGTAAAGAAAGGATTTAACAATTCTGATTCTGTCCCTTCCTTAATGGGGATGCCGTTGTCGATCAAGCCTGCCACGACACATTGGTGTTGGGCCAGGATCCCGGAAAAAATATGCATGTTCCCGCCTTCTTTTTGAGCAAAGGCATCATCAATGGCATCGCGCGCGTTGATGAGGAAATTGATGACAACATCCTGGATCTGATAACGGTCAATATATAGCTTGGGCAGTTCTTCGTTGACGTTAAGGGTAATTTGAATATTGTGGTCTTTTAATTGCTGGGCAAATAAATAATACGCATCCTGGATGGGGCGGTTGATCGACTCGCTGGTATAGGTGCCGGTCCTGCCGCTGGAATATTCATGCATGCGTTTGACAATGGTGCCCAATCTCGCAAATTGGTCCTTGACCTTCATGATCTTATCCGAAATCTTTTGGTCGCCCGCGATCACCGGGTTCATCAGCAGGATCTCCAGATGGGAAGCGATGGCCATCAATGGCTGGTTCATCTCATGGGCAACACCAGCCCCCAACTCACCCACCGCGGTCAATTTGGCGGCCTGGAGCAATTGAGCTCCCTGAGTCTTTAATTTTCTATTAGCTTCCTCTATATCATGGACATATATGTCCAATTGTTGGCGCAGGTGCTTCTTTTCCAGGGCCCTTTTAAGGTTGATCTCGAGCTCATCGTAATCAATGGGCTTGGTCATGTAATCAAAGGCACCGCTTCTCATGGCCTGGATCGCTGTTTCAAGACCACCGTGGCCGGTCATGATAAAGACCTCTGCGGTATTAGGTATTTTCTTGATCCTCTCCAAGACCTCAATCCCGTCGATCCCCGGCATTTTGATGTCCAATAGGACGATATCAGGCTGAAATTTGGCAAATTCCTCGAGACCTTTAAGGCCGTTCTCAGCTGTAACCACTTCATATTCATCCAGCTCAAGCAGCCTTTTTAGCCTGTCGCGCAGGATCTCTTCATCATCGATCACCAGGACCTTGATCTTATTTTCCGCTGTCATTTTCAACTCCAATAGGTAATGAAACAATGAAGGTAACACCTTGGCCTTCTTTAGACTCAACGTTGATCTTGCCTTTATGGCTTTCCATAATGCCGTAGGTGATAGATAAACCTAATCCGGAACCTTTCCCTACTTCTTTGGTCGTAAAAAACGGTTCAAAAATTTTCTTGGTATGCTCTTGTGAAATACCGATCCCGTTATCGGAAAAATAAACCATGATGAGCTTGTTTACTGGATCTTGATCCGCTTTAATTGAAAGTTTTTTATGATATTCCCCGGCAGGAAGCCTGCCATCCTTGATCCTTTTTTCCTTTTCATCCATGGCGTCCCTGGCATTCGAGATCAAATTGATCCACACCTGTTCCAGCTGAAAAGGTTCTCCCATGATCTTGGGAAGGTCATCGGTAAAATCCAGGGCAACCTCGATCTCATGAAGCCTTAGCTGTTCACCTAAAAGGCTCATGGCTGAATTGATCGTTGAGGGCACGTCCACTTCAATGAATTTCAAGGTGTCCTGACGGGCAAAGGTGCGCATATGCTGGATCACCCTGGTCATGCGCTGGATTGATTTTTCAATGTCAGCGATGTCTTCCATTAGCATTTCCTGTGAGAATTTACCCCGCTGGATGGATTTTTTGATATTGGCACAGATGAGCGCAATCCCGCCTAATGGCTGATTGATCTCATGGGCGAGGCCCGCGGACATCTCGCCTAACGTGGCCAATTTCGATGTCTGAAAAAGCTGTGACTGGGTTTGGCTTAGTTCTTTAGAACGCTCTTCAATACGACGCTCAAGCTCCTCATTCATCTTGGCGATGATCTCTGAAGATATCTTCAATTCGCGGTTGCGATAAAGCCGGTCACGGTTTAAATTGATATTGTTCAGGGCTTTTTCAACAGAGATCAGAAGCTCGTCAAGATTGATGGGCTTAGTGATATAATCCACGGCGCCTGCCCTTAGCGCTTCAATGGCCATGACCTCATCTTTTTGGCCGGTGACGACTATCCCTTCGATGTCCTTATAAAATTTCTTGGCATTTTCCAGGACCTGGATCCCGTTCATGTCCGGCATATTGATGTCTGTGATCAGGACATCGATCTTGCTTTTTTCGATGATCAACAAGCCCTCTTTGCCGCTGGGGGCAGTAAATACTTCATAACCCTCTTTTTCCAGGTACCTTTTAATAGGTCCCAGAACAGCAGCGTCATCATCGATCACCAGTAATGTATTTTTATAAGCCAGCTCTTCTTTCTCAGCTAGTTTTTCCTGGGCCCGTCCCAGGGAGGCGGCCAGTTCATCATATTTTATTGGTTTCTCCAAATAATCGATCGCCCCCCGCCTTAAAGACTGAATGGCGATCTCCTCACTGCCGTATCCTGTAATGACGATGATTTGGCAATTGGGCCTTTGCACCTTGGCTTCTTTAATAAATTCAAGACCATTGATATCCGGAAGTTTGACATCCAGCAATAGGATATCTATCACTTCGCGGGTAAAAATAGCCCTGCACTCCTGGCCATTAGCGGCAAGGAAGGTTTCGCAATACTGGCGCTTGAGCTCTTTTTCAAGCTGAATACGGGCCATTTCATCATCATCAACAATGAGGACTTTTCTTATTTTCATCAGATCGTTCTTTCTATGCCTTAACCTTCTTTTCTTTCACCGCGGACAATGACCGCGACCAGTTTCCCTTTGATCTTATTGTCAAAAAATGACAAGGGGATCATGGTCATAAAAGAATGTTTGCTAATTGATACCTGTTGAAATTCTCCCAAGGGTAAATTCAATGTTTTTTGCAGGGCATTGACAAAGGTTGAATGCCATAATTCCTTGATACCGAGCTTATCCAGATCTTTGACCATTCTTTCATCCAATTTTTTAGGGACATATCCCAAAGCGGTACTGATCGCGGAATTGCTGAAACGGATATTTAACCCCTGGTCAACGACCATTAAAGCCATGGGAATGCAATCAATAATGTTTTGAGCGAACTCTCTGCTGCTGCTGCTGCTGCTGCTGCTGCTAGTGGTGGTGAGATCAACGATAAGTTCCTTCTGATCGGTGATCCTGGTGATGATCTGATTGGCTAATTCCAATTCCCGTGTACGGTATTTCAACGCCCGGGTGATCTGAAGTTTTTGCATGGCTTTTTCAAGCAGAACTGTCAAATTCTCCAGATCAATGGGTTTCTTAAGGAAATTCATGGCCCCTTCATGCATGGCCTTGATCGCACTGGCTTCATCCCCAAAGCCGGACATAATGACGCATTCAAAATCATCGGTAAGCTTACGCATCTCATGCAACGCCGAAAGACCGTCTAAATTAGGCATCTTGATATCTGTCAGCACAATATCGATCTTTTCCTGCTGAAACAAGTTCAATGACTCCTGCCCATCATTGGCGGAAATGATGTTCCAGTTTTCTTTTCTTAGATATTTAACAAGCGATTCGCGTGCCGCCTCATCATCTTCTGCCAGCAAAATATTGGGAGTAAAATTAAGAGCTTTATTGATGGTGATCTTTTCTTTGGCACGTCCGAGCGCCAGGGCCAGGACATCCAGGTCGATCGGTTTTTTAATATAATCCAAAGCCCCTTCCCTTAAAGCTTCAATGGCGGTGTCTACTTCGCCAAAGGCTGTCATCAGGATAAATTGTGTTTGGGGGGAAACTTTCTTGATGTTCTTCAAGACCTCCAGGCCGCTCATTTCTGGCATTTTCAGATCACTGATGACGATCTGGGGAGCTTCTTTTTGGAATATCTCCATCCCGATCCGTCCGTTTTCAGCGGTCAACACGATGAACCCTTCTTTTTTGACCACCCGGGCCAGCAAATTCTTGGCGCTTTCGTCATCTTCCATGATCAACACTTTAAAATCTTCCATGTCATTCTCCTTTGAACTATTTAGATTCCCCCGATACCGGCAATATCACGCGAAAAAGCGTCCACTCTCCTGGGACACTTTCAACCTCAAGTATTCCGGCATGTTCTTCCACGATCTTTCTGGCTGTTGAAAGCCCTAAGCCTGTACCCTCACCTGATTGCTTGGTCGTAAAGAACGCTTCAAAAATATTTTCCATATTCTCCGGCAGGATGCCCGGTCCATTATCTTTTAATTCTGCAATGACACTTTTCCCGTCTGGACTCATATAAGTCTTTATCTCGATCTTCATGGCCTGCTTATTGGCTTCCAACAGCGCCTGACGGGCATTGGTGATGATGTTCATGAAAACTTGCTCGAGGCGGATCGAATCACCTTTGACCTTTCCTATATTGACGGTGTATTGCTTGTCAACGGCAACATTATGGTTCATTAATTGCTGGCCCAAAAAGACAAAGACAGAATCAATTGTTTCATTGATATTGATCTCTTCAATCGTGTTGCCCACTGTACGCCGGGAAAAAACACGCATATGGTCAATGATCTGGGCCATGCGGTTCATTTGACTTAAGAGTTCAGGAAGGTCCTGTTTGGCGCTTGCCAGGTCAAAACGTTCTTTCTCGATGTCTTTTAAGATCGACTGACAGATAATTTTCATTACATTCAAAGGTTGTTTTAATTCATGGGCAACGCCAGCCGTGATCTCACCAATAGCCGCCATCTTTTCGGTTTGGACCAATTGGGCGGCGAAATCTTTTAATTTTTGATCGGCCGTATGAAAACTTTTCAATAAAGCTAATTTCTCTTTTTCCAGGCCTTGTTCATATTCCCTGATCCTTAAATGGACATTTACCCTTGCCTTGACTTCATTGGTCATAAAGGGCTTGACAATATAATCAGCGGCCCCTGCTTCAAATGCCTTGACCTTGCTTGGTGTATCTTCGGTAACAGTCAAAAATATGACCGGCACCGATGCAAGTTCGGGATTGCCTTTTATCCTTTTACAAATTTCGAACCCATCCATTCCAGGCATTTGGATATCCAAAAGGATGAGATCGGGAACTTCCTGGGAGATCAACTCCAAAGCGCCTTTCCCATTCTGTGCTTCCATGATCAAATGTTCGTCTTTAAGAATATCCATTAATAATTTTCTATCTAATGGTGAATCTTCGACGATCAATACCTTCCCTGAAATAACATTATCCATTAAAAATCCTTTCTAATGAACTCCCCTAACCCCTCTTTAAAAAAAGAGGGGGAATTATTTAATCCTTAATTGGTAAGATGATCTTGAATGTTGCTCCTTTGCCGACGACACTCTCCAGGACGATCTGTCCGCCATGGTTCTCAACGACCTTCCGGGACATCGAAAGTCCTAACCCCTTGCCCTTGACCGGCCTTCCGTCCGGAGCCAATGCGCTTTTGGTGGTAAAAAACGGCTGATATATCTTTTCCCGGATATCCTCAGGGATACCTAAACCGTTATCACTGATCTGGACACAGATGGATTTTCCGCCCTGGGTCAAATACGTCCTCACCAGAATTTTCTTTTCTTCCTTACCGGAAGCCTCCACGGCATTACGCGCGTTATTAAGGATATTCAGGACAGCCTGCTCAATTTCGACCGGATCACCAAATAATTTAGACAGATCATCCCCTTTTTCTACCTGCACATCAATGCCATGATTGGTCATTTGGGCACCCATGAATTTAAAGGCATTGTCGATAATGGTATTGATATCAAATTCTTTCTTTTCCCCGCCATCCTTGCTCGATGTGAAAGCCTTCATGTGCTCAATGATCTCGGCCATCTTGTCCATTTGTTTGACGATCTCCGGAAGGTCATTCTTCAATTCGTCCAGCGAAAAACGTTCTTTACGGATATCGTTTAATAGTGACTGACAGATGATCTTGGTCACATTTAAAGGCTGGTTTAATTCATGGGCAATACCACCGGCCATCTCGCCTAGCGCGGTAAATTTTTCTGACTGCATCATCCGCGCGGTCGAATCACGAAGTTCGGCATGAGTACGCTCCAGGGACTTATTGGCTTCCTGTAATTCTGATGTGCGCCTATGGACAAGCTGTTCGGCCTCATACCTGGAACGGACCATGGTATTAAGAAACAAGGTCAATAAAACCGTGATCAGCAGCCCAAAAGGCAGGATCAGTAAATACCCGGAAGGCAGATAATTACTAATAAATAATGTACTGGGGATGATCGTGATCCGCCATATACGGTCTGCCATATCAACAGGCAGGGCAAATTTTATAAACGGCTTGTCCCAATTGACCACGCCCAAGCGGATCTTATGCCGATACAAAATACGGTTCCCCGGATTAGCCTCGGGATCTTCAACTAATGCGGCCAAACCTTCCGCCGGCATCGCGGAATAGATCACTTTGAGGAAATTCTCATGAAAAACTGTTTCAATAAATCCGCGTAATTCCCTGCGTCTGGCCTCAACGGTCCGCGGCGTTGTCCCTGACCGATAGACAGGAATAAAAACGATGACACTTTTGGTATTATCCGTCTTATTGACCAATTGGACCGGAGGTGTTGCCACCGCGTGGCCTTCATCACAACTCTTTTGCATGGCAGAGTGCCGGTCAGGTTCTGTGGCCACATCAAATCCATAAGCCGGCAAATTATTGTTTAAAGATTCAATATAATAGATCGGATAATATTCATCCCTTTGGGATGCAATGACCAATTGACCTTGAGCATCTCTTTGTTTAAAACTGAAATCTTTAATGCCGTCCAATTGGGCCCGGTTTTCATAATCAGCCCTCTCTTCCTTAGTTACTCGAGGGGCCCATACAATGCCTTCCAAGGGAGAGCTTGCCAATAAAGGACGCACATAATAATTAAAAGTATTCCGGTCAAAGGAAGGGATCCTTTCTAAAACACTTTTTAATTGCTTGATCTCATTGATCTGGACATGGATATCTTTTGATATGACTTCGATCCTGCCTGCCGAACGTTCTGAAAAGATCATTTGGAAAGAATGATACGCATCCTGCCTGGCTTGACCATAAAAACCAATGCTGATTGGTTACTTCGATGGGGCAACGCCATCATCATAATGATAGCGGGTTTAGGGATCACCATTGGTTTTTATGGTCAAGCCAGG
>CAZASA010000018.1:0-36266 GCA_964487685.1 uncultured Planctomycetales bacterium | reverse complement strand
TCAAAGAAAATCAAGATAGCGATGGCAATATACGTTTAATCACGTATCATTATTATCAGATGACCCCCTCGAGCGGTGTGCCGGTTTTGGTGGGTTTTTTAAATGAAGTTGAACGTGATTTTTTCCTGGAATTCATCAAGGTTTCCGGCATAGGCCCGCGGGCAGCGGTCAAGGCGCTGAATCGCGCGATCGGTGAGATCGCCCAGGCTATTGACAGGGGAGACATGAAGTATTTAAAAACTCTCCCCGGCATCGGCGAGCAAAAGGCCAAGGAGATCGTGGCCAAATTGCAGGGGAAGATGGGCAAGTTCACCCTGATGCGCGATCGTGTTGCGGCCCCAAGCCCGTCGCCGCAGTTAAGAGATATTGAAGAAGAAGCATTGAATATATTGTTACAGTTACAGTATAAAAAAATTGAAGCCGAAGAGATGATCAAAAAAGCCTTGGAGCGTTCACCAGGGCTTAGCACGTCCGAGGAATTGCTTAACGAAATTTACAAACAAAGGAAAGTTTGATGGACGAGCAATTACAAAATTATAAAAGTGCGATTGAGGCGTTATTATTTGTCAGCGAAAAGCCCGTGCTTTTAGAACAATTGAAAGAAGTTTTTCCTGAACTAACCCCAACCCAGCTCATTGACCTGATCAAGCAATTACAGGGAGAATATGTCGACCGCACCGCCGGTATGATGATCGTTGAGATCGCCGGAGGCTATCAGATGCTTTCCAACAGCCAGGCGGCGCCATACATCCGTGAATTTTACAAGACCAAGACCAAGGAAAAACTCTCTCGTCCAGCACTTGAAAGTTTATCGATTATTGCGTACAAGCAACCGGTCGGCCGCGCAGAAGTAGAGATCATCCGCGGGGTCAATTCCGACGGCACTATCGCCCATTTGCTCAATAAAGGCTTGATCAAGATCACCGGCCGCAAAGAAGTGCCCGGTCGCCCGTTTTTATACGCGACCACCAAGGAATTCCTGGAATATTTCGGTCTAAAATCCCTGGACGATCTTCCCAAGATGGAAGAGTTCACCCAGTTAGGCGTCGATAACCCGACGGCCGCTCAAGAACCGGTTGAACAGATGCAAGAGCAGACTGCCACACAAGAAAGCAGCGGCCAGTCACGAACGATGAATGTTGAGACATAAATATAATTTCGGCGGGTGGCTTGGAGTTGATATTAAGGGGCGGACGGTGACGGCCCTCTGGGCTAATTAAGGGAAATCACTTAGAGCTAAGGCTGTGACTTTCTCGTTTCAATTAGGAGCACCTTAATAGCAAGTCCAAGACAGGACCCGCTGTAGTTAAATAAAGTAAGGAATACTAATAATGGATCTAAGTTCGTTACGTAAAAAAATCGATGCCTTGGATGCCAAGATCATTGGGCTATTGAACGATCGCGCCGCCATTACCTTGTCCATCGGCCATGAGAAGATCAAGAACAAAAAACCGATCTACGCCCCGGAACGCGAGCAGGATGTGCTCAAGCGCATTAAGGCCCTTAATGCCGGCCCCATCCAAAATGACGCGGTCGAGGCGATCTACCGTGAGATCATGTCAGCATCCCTGGCCCTGGAAAAGCCCTTACGCATCGCCTATATGGGGCCTGAAGCCACTTTTTCGCATCTGGCGTCCTTGAAAAGATTTGGTTCTTCCGTCGAGCATGTGGCCTGCGACAATGTGGCAGAAGTGTTCAATAAGGTAGCAAACGCTGATTGTGATTATGGCGTTGTTCCCATCGAGAATTCCATTGAAGGGGTGGTCACGCATACAATGGATTTGCTGGTTGATTCAGACCTGAAAATTTGTTCACAGGTCTTATTAGATGTAACGCATCATTTGATGTCAAAGTCAGCTTTATCTAATATCAAGGAAATTTATTCGCATCCGCAGATCCTGGGCCAATGCCGTCAATGGCTGATGAAAAATACCCCTAAGGCCAATCTGATACCGGTGGTATCATCCACCAAGGCCGCTCAAATGGTGGCGGGCAAGAAGAACGCGGCATGCATCGCCTCACAGGTTGCCGCCTCCCTTTATGGGCTTACTATCCTTAAGAGCAATATCCAGGACAGCACGCATAATATCACACGTTTCCTGGTGATCTCAACCATGGATGTGCCGCCCACCGGCCATGACCGCACGTCGTTGGTTTTTTCAATCAAAGACAGGGTAGGCGCCTTGCATGCGATGTTGACTCCCTTCATGAAAAATAAGATCAATCTGACCAAAATAGAGTCACGGCCTTCCAAGAAGAAAGCCTGGGATTACTATTTCTTCGTCGACTGTGAAGGCCATCAAAACGACCCCCGCGTGGCCCGCGCCTTGTCCCAGCTTGAGGGGATGTGTAAGTTCCTTAAGATCCTGGGGTCCTATCCGGACGTTTAATTCATGTGATTTTTGTAAAACCAGTCCACGTAGCTTCTTGCTATATTCAAATGAGCAGGGGGGATATTGGTCATTTGGGCGCGAAGAAGAAAGGACCCATTCAATCCTTCGGACATAGGCTGGCAGTCGACGACCTTGGCAAAAAATTCAATATGATCGCAGGGATCAATAGGGATTTTCATCCGGAACATTAAAATAGTCCCCGCTTCAAGCTTTGTTTGACTTGTCAGACGAAGCCCGTTTTCGCTAAAATCCTTGATCACACAGATGTCCCAAATATTGTCTTGCTGTTTAAATTGGACACATAATCCAGTTTTGATCCGGACTGTTCCTCTTCTTTCCACGATGCTTAGCCGCATATCTTTCTCCTTTTACTTGACATATCAACTATCTAGTCCAAAGGTAGCATATAATAGTTGACATGTCAAGTACACGACAAGAGAGGGTTTTTATTGACAATCAAGGGCCCTTCGCTAGAATACTATAAATACATAAATAGTATTTATGTTATTAATCCCTTGATGAGAAAAACAGGTCCTATTTCAGAAAAGATCCTCAATTCCGCCGGAAAACGGATGGTCAAATTCGGTTACCACAAGGTGACCATGGATGAGATCGCCTTGGACCTGCGCATGAGTAAGAACACGATCTATAAGCAATTTCACAGTAAAGAAGAAATTGCCAAAGCCCTGGTCAAGCGCCTGCAGCTGCAATTGAATACAGGCTTGCTTAATATAGAGAAGGCCAATAGCGACCCCTTGCAGGTTTTTTCCAACAGCGTTTTACTTTTGCGTAAAGAGCTCGGACCCTGGTTTGAACATTTCTTCAAAGAAATCCCCAACGAATTACCGTCTTTGTGGGAAGAATTTCTTCATTTCAGGAATGAAAAGATCTTGGCTATCCGCTCTTTCGTCGATAAGGGAAGCAGGGATGGTATTTTTCGCAAGGTCAACCCAACCATTGCCACCGAAGCGTATTTGGGGGCAGTGAAAGCGATTACGAACCCTCGATTCCTTGAACAGGAAAACCTTACTTTTGAGCAAGCTTTAGATGCAGTTTTGGATCTTTGGTCGAACGGCATTTGGATTAAGGGGAAATCACCCAAAAAGGAGAAGAAATGAATAAATTATTAAAGGTATTACCTGTTGCCTTCATTTTGGCAGGCTTGGTTTTGCCCAAGTTCTCATGGGCAGATACGGCCAGTAACACGGCGAGTTTAGAACAGCGATTGGATAATCTCGAAGCGCAGGTGGCAGAACTTAAACAAGAATTGGCCCTCATGTCGGGCACTCATAGTTATTCGCAGCAGCAAAAACAAGCAGCTGCTCCTCAAGGCGCTTCTTCAAGCTCAAGTCCAGCTACTGCAAATCCAACGGCGTTACCAGCCTATGTTACCGCTAACGCCAAGGACGGCTTTGCGATCAAGTCTTCCGATGGTAAATATAGCCTTAAGATCGGTGGTTATACGCAGGTGCTAGGCCGTGAATTCGGTTCTGGTGATAAGTCAGGCCCATATAATACCACTGGTTCCGGTACAAGTTATCAAGAGGACAGCGCTATTTTATTGCGTCGCGCCAGACTTATTATTCAAGGAACAGTAGCCGGAAATTTCGACTATTATTTGCAGCCTGATTTTGGTTACAATAATACTTTCGCTTCAATTACGGCATCAACAACCAGTTCCTATGCGCCATCCTTGATGGATGCCTGGATCGATTACAAAGCTAACCCTGATATAGTCATTAAAGCCGGTAAATTTAAAACACCATTTGATCTGGAAAATTTGCAGGATTCCAGGTATACCGACTTTGTCGAGTTAGGTCTAACAAGCAATCTTTCCCCTCAGCGCGATATTGGTGTGCAGGTAGGCGGGAATTTGTATTATGACTGGATCCAATACGCGGCAGGTGTATTCAATGGGGCCGCTGATCATGAGAACCCCTATGGCGGGACCTCCACCGTCGCATATGAAAACAGCAATGCCACTGGTGATGGCCGTATTTTTGTAACACCGTTTAAAGATACAAGCATTACTCCATTGCAAGGTTTTGGAGTAGGTTTTGCAGCCAGTTATGGAAAGCAAAAAGGTTATGATCTGCCTACCGGCTATGTCACATCAGGGCAGGAACCATTTTTTAGCTATACCACCACTACAAGCACTCCGTCAGCAACAACAGTACAGAACGATGGGCCGCAGTTTCGCACTGAGCCTCAAGCGTATTACTATTATAAATCCTTAGGTCTCTTGGCTGAAAAAGTCAATGATCAAGAGTCATTGGAATATGGGACAAGTTCAATAAATCGTTTAAAAGCAAATAATAAAGCCTATGATTTCGAAGGCACCTACGTATTGACAGGTGAAGATGCCACGTATAATGGGGTAACTCCTCGGCACGACTTTGATCCAAAATCCGGTCATTGGGGCGCATTTGAGTTAGCCGGGCGTTGGGACCAATTAAAGTTGGATCCGTCCATTTTTTCCGAGGGCTATGCCAACCTGAATTCATCCGCATCAAAAGCAACGGAATGGACTGTGGGGTTAAATTGGTATTTGAATAAGAATGCCAAGATGGTGTTTGACTATAGCCAGACCAAGTTCGTCCGCGGAGCACCAACGGCTGCCGATAACAACGGTAACCGTAAGACCGAGAATCTATTCTTAACCATGCTTCAGTTGAGCGTAGGTTAATTAGAACAATCGGAGAGATCATGAAGAAAGTAATTCTCATTCTCTTAGTATTTATATTTGTATTACAGTTATCCGCTTTTGCCAGCGATATCACCGTCGCAGCCGCGGCAAACCTGCAATACACCCTGGATGACCTAAAGGCCCAATTCATCAGGGAAACAGGTGTTGGCGTGAAAACAGTCATCGGATCGTCAGGCAAATTGACGTCACAGGCCGAAAACGGCGCACCCTTTGATGTGTTTATGTCCGCGGACATGAAATATCCGGCGAAGCTTTATAAAGATGGATTCGCATCGGACGCGCCTAAGGTCTACGCTGATGGCGTCTTGGTCCTTTGGACGATGAATAGTATGGACCTATCTCAGGGAGTCAAGGTCTTAAGCAATGCAGGTATCCAGAAAATTGCCATTGCTGAACCCAAGCTGGCCCCTTACGGACGTGAGGCAGTCAATGCTCTAAAATTTTATAAACTCTATGATCAACTGCAAAAAGAGTTAGTATTAGGGGAGAGCATTTCTCAAACCAATCAATTTATCACCACGGGGGCCGCGGATATCGGGTTTACCGCCAAATCAGTTGTTATGGCCCCGAACATGAAGGACAAGGGTAAATGGGTGGAAGTTGATCCGGGAGCATATCAGCCTATTACCCAAGGGGTGATTGTGTTAAAATATGCACAGCAAAATCATTCAAAAGAGGCGAAAGAATTCTATGATTTTTTATTTTCAACCCCAGCCCAGGAAATTTTTAAGAAATACGGTTATAAACTTCCGTGAATAAATTAACCGGTAAGATCGTTTTGATCGAATCATCCCCGCACATGTCAATGGTCGATATTGATGTGAGCGGGGATGTTTTTTCTTCCATTGTCCTGGAAACTCCGGCCACCGCTGCTTATTTAAAACAGGGCCATGACGTCACCATCCTTTTTAAAGAAACAGAAGTTTCTATCGCCAAAAATTTGACTGGTATGATCAGTCTAAGGAACAGGTTTAAAGCTACGATTGCAAAGATTGAAAAGTCTGATATCCTTTCCAAGATTTTCCTCAATTATAAAGGTCACGCAATCATCTCTATAATCTCGACGCGTTCGACCCAAAAACTCGGGCTTTCGGCCGGTGATGAGGTGGAATGGCTGGTCAAGACCAATGAAGTTTCCTTGTCCGGGGAAAAGTTTAAATGAGTGACATTTTACAGCCGTTATTATTGACTTTTAAATTGGCCGTGATCGTGACGGCCATTCTTTTTGTATTGGGCGTTCCGTTGGCCTACTGGATCGCTTTTTCAAAAAACAGGTTTAAATATGTCATCGAGACCCTGGTGACCATGCCCCTGGTTTTGCCGCCAACGGTGATCGGGTTTTATCTGCTGGTCGTTTTTTCTCCCCAACATTTTTTAGGCCATTTTTTTGAAACTGTCCTTGGGATCAGGGTGGTCTTTAGTTTTACCGGCCTTGTGATCGGCTCGGTAATTTTCAGCCTTCCTTTCATGGTCAATCCTATCAAGGCGGGTCTGCAGAATTTCCCGCTGTCGCTGGTGGAAGCTTCCTATTGTTTAGGAAGATCATCTCGTGAAACCCTGCATCGCGTTATCTTACCGAACATCAAACCGGCATTAATGACGGGCATTGTCATGGCCTTTGCCCATACCATCGGCGAATTTGGGGTGGTGCTCATGATCGGTGGCAATATTCCCGGCGAGACTAGATTGGCCTCCATTGCTATCTACAATGAAGTTGAAGCGCTGAATTATGATACCGCCGGTTTATATGCGTTGGTATTAGTAGGCATTTCATTTGGCATTTTATTGGCTTTTTATTATTTAAACCGCAAAACACCAAAGATATTTTAATGATCAAATTACAGGTCAAAAAGGAAATGCGTACCCCGCGAGGGGAAGAGTTGCTTGATATCGATCTTAAGATCGACACAGGGGAATTTGTCACTCTTTTTGGTCAGTCAGGAGCCGGCAAGACAACCTTGTTGCGGGCCCTGGCCGGTTTGACTCAGCCGCAGGAGGGATATATTGAAGTCGACGGTGAGGTATGGTTTGATCGTGTAAGAAAGATAGATATTCCTATCCAGCAAAGGAAGGTTGGTTTCGTTTTTCAGGACAACAGGCTTTTTCCTCATTTGACGGTCCGGCAGAATTTGGAATATGGAT
This sequence comes from uncultured Planctomycetales bacterium, assembly GCA_964487685.1. Taxonomy (GTDB): domain Bacteria; phylum Omnitrophota; class Gorgyraeia; order Zapsychrales; family Fredricksoniimonadaceae; genus JABDGZ01. The sequence goes on along the minus strand of CAZASA010000018.1, from coordinate 29,024 downwards.
GCCAAGATAAGAGTGCGTTTGGGCATATTGACGATTGGATCAAGGTGATGGATTTAAAAGGTTTGGAGGGACAAATGCCGAACAAGATCTCCGGCGGGCAAGCCCAACGGGTGGCCCTGGTCCGCGCCCTTATCAGGCAGCCTAAAATATTATTACTGGATGAGCCGTTGTCTGACCTCGATACGTCTTCGAGGCTAAATTTACAGGATGAGATCATCAAGGTCTATCAGAAGACCAGGATCACGACCATCCTGGTAAGCCACGATCTCTCAGAAGTGTTCAAATTATCAAAAAAGGTTTTTGTCATTGAACATGGCAAGGTCACCAAAAGCGGCAGCCCTTCAGATGTTTTTATGAACAATGATTTCAGCGGAAAATTCCGATTTACAGGCGAGATCATCGAGATCCAAAAGGAAGGTGTCATCAATATCCTGACCTTGAATATCGGCAATCAATTGACCAAGGTCGTGGCCACTGATGAGGAGATCTCCGGCCTCTTCATCGGCAGCAAGGTGATCGTTGCCGCCAAAGCTTTTAACCCGCTTATCTTAAAAGTTTGAAGGAAAAGTTAAAGGAAAAGACCAAGGGCCCGGCGCCTAATTTCAAGATCGATGTGCTAAAGATCAATATTGAGCAGGTCGTTGTAGAAGACGGCAGTAAAACACCGCCAATAGTAGAGGCCTACGACCTAAACCTTAAAGATAAGACCATTTATCATGTCAATAGCGTATCCAAGCTCGTCGGAATATTGATGGTTGAGACCTTAAAGCCTACTGCCCTGCAAAGCGCCGGCCTTTATGCCGCCACCACATTGCTGGGTGTTGGTTTCCTGCCGGGACTGGCCATCGGTGTGGCCATCGCCAATGATAAGGCGACCTTTTATTTCTCTCATCCTAAAGCAGATGTTTACCAAAAAACCTTACAATTAGTCCAAGGTATCGGACAGATCAAAAGATCCAACGATCAAGCAGGGCAGATCGCGTCCGGAATTTTATACCAGCTCAAGGAAGAGTTTGGTCAATAGTTTAACGTTGACAAAAATTTTTTTAAAGGGATAATGCACATATGTGCATAACTGAAGGAAAGACATGAGGCCAAAGAAAACCCGCTGGGTCAAGTGCAGTACGGCCCAAAGGATCTTTAAGCCGCAGGCTAAAACTGCAAGCTTAAAACAAGCCATCATTTTGAGCCTCGATGAATTTGAAGCGGTGAGGCTTTTGGACCATGAAGCCTTATCACAAACACAAGCAGCCAAAGAAATGCATGTCCATCGCTCCACCGTTTCAAGGATCATATCCTCGGCACGTCGGAAGATAGCCCGGGCATTGGTGGGTATCAATACATTAAAGATCGAAGGGGGCTGTTGCAGGGTCAGTTAAGGAGAGTATTCATGGAAAAGAAAAGCGTCTTGTTTGTTTGTATCCATAATTCCGCCCGAAGCCAAATGGCTGAGGAGTTATTAAGAAAAATGGCGGGTAACCAGTTTGAGGTCGATAGTGCCGGTTTGGAACCCGGTCGGTTGAACCCTATCGTTGTTGAAGCATTAAAAGAAGATGGGATCGATATCTTTGGAAAACAAACGACTGCCGTTATTGACCTGTTTAAAAAAGGCAGCCATTACGACTTTGTCATCACGGTATGTGATGAATCAAGCGCCGAAAAGTGCCCGATCTTTCCCGGACTTTGCCAACGGCTGCATTGGAGCTTCACAGATCCTTCCAAATTTGAAGGCTCTCATGAAGAAAAGCTCGCTCAAACAAAGAAGGTCAAGGAAGAGATCCGTCATCAACTTAAAGAATGGCTGCGAAAGTTGGGGAAATAAAAATGGCTTCATCAATAATTCAAAAGCTTTCTTTTTTGGACAGGTTTTTGACCTTATGGATCTTTCTAGTCATGGCGCTTGGCGTAGGGATGGGATATGTTTTTCCTTCCATAGGTCATTTTTGGAGTAATTTTCAAAGTGGGACAACCAATATCCCCATCGCCGCAGGACTTATTTTAATGATGTATCCCCCGTTAGCTAAGGTCAAATACGAGGAGATAGGTAAGATCTTCAGGAATAAGAAGCTCCTGACACTGTCATTAGTACAGAATTGGATCGTGGGCCCCATTATCATGTCCGCGTTGGCCATTATTTTTTTACGCGGATATCCAGAATATATGATCGGGGTCATCATGGTGGGGTTGGCGCGTTGTATAGCCATGGTCATAGTATGGAATGATCTTTCCGACGGTGACCGAGAACTGGCCGCGGGACTCGTGGCCTTTAATGCGGTATTCCAGGTCTTGTTTTATGCGGTTTATATTTATATTTTTATCACCGTCTTACTTGACCATTTGGGATTAGCCAGAGGGCTTAATATCCATGTTTCTATGCTTGATTCTGCCAAGACAGTGATGATCTATTTAGGCATCCCGTTTTTTTCAGGGTTGGTGAGCCGGTTTGCCTTGATCAGGATGAAAGGCAAAGAATGGTTTGAAAATGTCTATATTCCGCGTATAAGCCCGATCACACTTGTAGCGCTGCTATTTACGATCTTTGTCATGTTTTCCCTGAAAGGGGATTACATTGTCCGTCTGCCCTTGGATGTTTTACGGGTAGCCGTACCATTGACGATATATTTTATTGTCATGTGGTTCGTGACCTATTGGTTCTCAAAAAAATTAAGTTCGAACCATCAACAGGCCACTACTATTTCTTTTACAGCAGCCAGCAATGATTTTGAACTTGCCATTGCGGTGGCGGTAGCCATATTTGGCATCAATTCCCCAGTGGCCTTTGCCACTGTTATCGGTCCGTTGATCGAAGTGCCCGTGATGTTATTACTGGTCCACGTAGCCCGATTCCTTCAGAGTAGACAAGAATAGAATAAAGTTGCTAGCCATCCTTATTGTCCTTTACCTAGAAAATTGTTGGTGTTAATTAATCAAAAAACAGGTATACTTAGGGTAATTCCATCCTGTCGCAGTTAAGATTAAGGAGATTAAATATGAAAAAGAGCGTAATTTTGATTCTTTTATTTGCTGTAGCTTTGTTTAATTTTGCGTATCCAGCGATTTCTCAAGCAAGCAATAATGGTGATATCGCCATTAATTATGTAAAAAATATTAAATATGCCTATTTTCCTTTGGGAGATGAGCAATTTTTCCGTAAAGAAATAAAAAAATGTACCTTAGTCAGCCAAGTCCTTCCTAACGGAAAACCATTCAGCACGACCATTATGCTTCAACCGGGACAGCGTATAGCCGGCCAGATATCGGCTCCTTCCCAACAAGAATGGGGATATTTGTTTTATGGAAATGACAGGGGGCTGGTTACGCTTTTTAAGAGTGTAGCATCTTCTAAACCGCAGTTTGATCAAAATGGTCAATTGACTAACTTAGAAATAACCGGTGAAGGGCTTAATGGGGGCGTATTTACACTGACACGTTCTAATTTTCACTATGATTCATCAGGCCGGATCATCGCTTATCAAGCTGTTTTGAACTCAATCCAGGAAGGGCCATGGGCATTATTTCAAGCATACAATATCCACTATGGTTCCAATGGAAGAATAACAGATTTAGATTTTCGAGATGGCCCTCCAAACGGTCCCTATGCTGAATTTTTGCATCTTCATAATATAATTTATACAAACGATGGGGATATTGTAGGGTGGTCTTTAAAGGATAATTCAGGATCAAGTGTCCCGTACCCTTCAGGGAGCATTTAGGTTATCCTTGTGTTGGCGTAAGCAATAAATTTCTCCGCAAATCCCGTATACCCTTGAACTTATGAGGGGTATCCAATGGTTGACAGTCCCGTATCTCCCCTTTATAATGCTCTCTTCTTATTTAAATAAAGTAGAGATTAGACTGTGCAGCCTGCAAATCCTTATATTTACAAGATCAAACCGTATATTCCGGGCAAGCCCATTGATGAGGTCAGGCGCGAGCTGGGCCTTAAAAGTGTCATTAAATTAGCCTCGAATGAGAACCCATATCCGCCATCACCTAAGGTTTTAGCGGCCATGGCCAAGGCAGCCCTTGAGATCAACCGGTATCCGGATGGAGGCTGCTTTGCGTTACGCCGCACCTTGGCCAAGAAACTTAAAGTTGATGATGATCAGCTGATTTTTGGTAACGGCTCCGATGAACTTATCGTTTTAGCGGTGAAAGCCTTTGTGGCTAAAGGGGATGAGGTCATTATCGCCAAGCCCTCATTTATGATCTATGAGATCGCGTCGATTTTGGCCGGGGCTAGAATTCACCAAGTTGCGCTTGAAGATTTTCGTTATGATCTTAAAACCATGAAATCCAAGGTCAACGCGCGTACCAGGATCATTTTTATCGGGAACCCTGATAATCCGGCCGGGACCTACATCAGCCAGCGGCAGGTCGAGGATTTTTTGCGTGGTGTGCCTAAAAGTACCCTGGTTTTCTTTGATGAAGCCTATTTTGAGTATGTGCAGGCTAAAGATTATCCTGATACTATCGCCTTGATGGACAAATATCCCAATGTGATGACCACGCGTACATTTTCAAAGATCTATGGTTTGGCCGGGCTTCGCATCGGATATGGGATCGCCAATCGGGCGATCATCGATATTTTAAACCGATTACGCGAGCCATTTAATGTCAACAGCATGGCCCAAGCCGCGGCCGTGGCTGTTTTAGGGGACGAATCGTATTATCGCAACATCGCCAAAGAAGTGAATGTCCAACGGCAATACCTTTACCGTTCCCTGGAGAGTTTGGAAGTCGCTTATGAGGTGAGCTTTACGAATTTTATTTTGGTCCATGTCGGCGTGGATAGCAGTCAGGTTGCTAATGCCTTACTCAAGAAGGGTGTTATTATCCGTGATATGGCGGCATGGGGTTTAAAAGGCTACATTCGTGTTTCTATCGGAAGTGCGTCAGAAAATAAACGTTTCATCAAAACATTAGGAGGCCTTCATTTCTAATAAAAATTAAGGAAAAGGCACATATCTGGAACCATTTTTAATATTAACAATTAAGGGAGAGGTCTTATGATCGTTATTTTACGGCCGGATGCGTCCGAGGCCAATATCGAACACATTATTGATCGTGCAGGTAAGCTTGGTCTCAAGGCCAATATATCCCGCGGGGTGGAACGCACGGTGATCGGGTTCATCGGACCTGAAGATGCTTTGCGTGTGATCCCTTTGGAAGTTTTTCCCGGGGTTGACCAGGTACTGCAGGTCTTGGCACCCTATAAATTAGTTTCCCGTGAATTCAAAAAAGAAAACACAGTCATTAAATTGCCCTATAACACCACGGTCGGCGGCAAGAAGATCGCGGTGATGGCTGGCCCTTGCTCGGTGGAAAGTTACGAAAGCATGCTTTCTATCGCCAAGATGGTCAAATCTTTAGGGTGTAATATTTTGCGCGGGGGTGCATTTAAACCGCGAACCTCTCCCTATGATTTTCAGGGTTTGGGCGAGGAAGGTTTGAAGATATTGCAGCGGGTTGGCAAGGAAGTCGGGATATGCACTATCTCCGAAGTTATGGATACCCGTCAGGTGGAGCTTTTAGCCAAATACGTTGATATCCTGCAGATCGGGGCGCGTAATATGCAGAATTTTTCATTATTAAAAGAAGTCGGTATCATCAAAAAACCCGTGATGCTCAAACGCGGAATGAGCGGGACCATTAAAGAATGGTTAATGTCCGCCGAGTACCTTTTAGCCAATGGCAATTATGATGTCATGCTCTGCGAGCGCGGAATCCGCACCTTTGAGACCGCCACGCGCAATACCCTTGATATCAATGCGGTGGCTGTTGCCAAACGCCTGTCCCATTTGCCGGTGGTGGTTGATCCCAGCCATGGCACAGGTTCATGGGAGTATGTGGCCGCGGGAGCGCGCGCGGGTATTGCAGCCGGGTGTGACGCCTTGATGATCGAAGTGCATGAAAACCCTGAAGAAGCTTTGTCTGACGGGGCACAGTCATTGATGCCGGATAAATTTAAAGAATTGCTGGTCTCTGCCAAACGTGTGGCTCAAGCGGTCGATAGGGATCTATAACAAAGTTCCCCCTCTTTTTTTAAAGAGGGGTTAGGGGAGTTCTATGTTCAATCGAAAAGAATTGTTTAGAAGGGTTGCGATCGTCGGTGTTGGTTTTATGGGGGCTTCATTGGGTTTGGCGATCAGGAAAAAAGGCCTGGCCCGTGAGGTGATCGGGATCGGCCGTCAGGAAGCCACCTTAAAAGAAGCCAAGGACTTAGGCGCCATCACCGAGGGGACATTGGATTTCAATAAAGGGATCATTGGGGCGGACTTGATCGTCCTGGCTACCCCGGTCAATACGGTCCTGGATATGATCGAATTTTTAGGGCGCGAACATAGGCGCGGCTGCATCATCACGGACATGGGATCGACCAAGTTCGCGATCGTTGAGCGGGCGGAAAAAGTCCTGCATCATTCGCTTCTTTTTGTCGGTTCCCACCCGCTTGTCGGTTCTGAAAAAAGGGGGGCTATCAATGCCAATGCCCAACTTTTTGAGGGCGGGACATGTGTGATGACCCCGACGGACAAGACCAATCGCCTGGCACGTGAGAAGATCAAGCAATTTTGGGCGCAGCTTGGTTCTAATGTCAAGATCATGACGCCCCAGGAGCATGACCAGGTCTTGGCCTATATCAGCCATGTGCCGCATTTGGTGGCATTTGCCCTGATGAATGCCATGCCGGACAATTATTTAGAGCACGCCACCCAGGGGCTCAAAGACACGACCAGGATCGCGGCCTCAGATGCCCAGGTCTGGCGTGACATTGCCTTATCCAATCATAAGTCGATCCTCAAGGCACTTGATGAAGTTGTCAAGGTCCTGGCCACTATGCGCAAGGCGATCGTGGCCCGGGACCAGGACGGCTTAACAGACATTTTCAAACAAGCCAAGGAAAAGCGGGAGAGGTTAGGATAACTCCATGCCGACCGGACACTATGTCATCACCCTCGATGGCCCCGCGGGTGCAGGTAAAAGCACCGTTGCCAAGGCCCTGGCCAAACGCTTGGGAGTGACCTATCTTGACACAGGGGCCATGTACCGCGCCCTGACCCTAAAGGGCCTGCGCCTGAAGATGGACCTTTCCGACGAAGAAGCGTTGACCATCTTGGCCCGAAACACCAAGATCTCATTTAAAGAAATGCCTGACGGCTCCCTTCATGTGACCTTGGACGGTGAAGATGTGGCAGAGGCTATCCGGTCACAAGAAGTGACAAGCAATACTTTTTATGCCGCTAGAACGCCGGGAGTAAGAACATTGATGGTTGGCTGGCAAAGGGCCATCGGCATGAGCCGCTCCATCGTGACCGACGGACGCGATCAGGGTACAGTTGTTTTCAAGGATGCGAAATATAAATATTATATGGACGCTAATGTAGAAGAACGCGTCCAACGCCGCTATAAAGAATTGATCGCCGCCGGCAAAAAAGTCGACCTGGAGCAATTAAGCATTGAAATGAAGGAGCGCGACCAAAAAGATTTCACCCGTGCCGTAGGCCCGCTAAAAAAAGCCCATGACGCCGTCACCATTGATTCTTCCGGGATGTCAGTCGAACAGGTGGTGGACAAGATCATGAAACTTATAGAGCTATAAAAAATATATCGGCATCATCCTTCGGCGGGTGGCTCGGGTTTGATATTAAGGCGCGCACGGAAACGGTTCTCAGGGCCATTAAAGGGAAACCACCAAGAGCTAAGGCTGTGACTTTCTCGTTTCAATTAGGAGCACCTTAATGTCAAAGCCGAGCCAGGACCCGCAAGGATAGTTAAAAACTTATGAAAAAGCATTCCAATATCCGCAATTTTTCCATCATCGCCCATATCGACCACGGCAAGTCAACCCTGGCAGACAGATTCCTGTTGTTTGCCGGCGCCATTGACGAGCGCAAATTCCATAATCAGATGCTTGATGACATGGACCTTGAGCGTGAGCGCGGGATCACGATCAAAGCTTCAGCCGTGCGCTTGAACTATACGGCCCTTGACGGGCAGAAATATATCTTCAATCTTATCGATACTCCAGGCCATGTGGATTTCTCCTATGAAGTCGAAAAGTCCTTGCGCGCCTGTGAAGGGGCGTTATTGTTGATCGATGTCACCCAGGGTGTCGAATCGCAAACGATCGCCAATTATTACCTGGCCATTGATAATAATCTGGAGATCTTGCCGGTGATCAACAAGATCGATATCGCCAACGCTGATATCGACGAGGCCAAACGCCAATTCATCGAGATACTTAAGTTCAAACTTGAAGACATCCAATTGGTGTCAGCCAAGGAAGGTATCAATATCGATGAGCTTTTTGAGAAAATTGTAAAATTTATTCCTCCTCCTGAAGGAGACCCCGAAGCACCCTTGAAAGCCCTGGTCTTTGATATGAAGTATGATATTTATAAGGGCATCATCATCTATATCCGGGTATTTGAAGGAGCTATCAAGCCAGGGGTACGCGTCCATTTTATGAACGAAGGTAAAGATTTTGATGTGCAGGAAGTAGGAATTTTCGCCCCTGGCATCGAGCCGGTCAAAGGGTTATCAGCAGGGGAAGTTGGTTATATCACCTGTAATTTGCATGATCCCAAAGAAATTCGGGTCGGTGACACGATGACAGAATTAGCGCGTCCGACGGCCCAGCCATTGGATGGGTATCGTCAATTAAAGCCCCTGGTTTTCTGCGGGGTCTATCCGGTCAACGCCGGCGATTATGCGCCATTACGCGAAGCCATAGATAAATTACGCCTTTCAGACCCCAGTTTTATTTATGAACATGAAACGTCCCAGTCTTTTGGGTACGGGTTTCGCTGTGGTTTCTTGGGACTTTTGCACATGGAGATCGTCCAGGAACGCCTGGAACGTGAATACGACCTAAATTTGATATTGACTACTCCCAACGTTGGTTACAGGATCATCAAGCGTGATGGCAGTGTGATGGAATTGGAAAACCCCTCGGATTTGCCCAACGGCTCTGAGATCGCCCGTATTGAAGAACCGGTCTTAGCGGTATCTATCTTTACACCGGTCACCTATATGGACGCGGTCATGGAATTAGCCAAACGCAAGCGCGGTCTTTTCCAAAAGAGTGAATTTATCGGGGACCGCATGAAGATCCTTTTCGATATCCCTCTCTCTGAAGTCATCGTTGATTTCAATGACCTGATCAAGTCCGCCACGCGTGGCTATGGGTCGATTGATTATGAATTCAAAGATTATGTCCAGGCGTCGATCACCCGTCTGGATATTTTGATCAATGATGAGCCCTGTGATGCTTTCTCGTGCATGGTGCATAAAGAGCGCGCGTATGACAAAGGTCTGGGGCTGGTCACCAAGCTTAAGGAGTTGATCCCCCAGCAATTGTTTGAAGTGCGCATTCAAGCCCAGGCCGACGGCAGGATCATTTCATCCGCCCGTGTCAAGCCAGCAGGCAAGAATGTCACAGCCAAGTGTTACGGCGGGGACATCAGCCGCAAACGTAAACTATGGGAAAAGCAAAAAGAAGGTAAAAAGAAAATGAAACAGATAGGCCGCGTGGAAGTACCGCAAGAGGCCTTTTTAGCCGCGTTGAAAATTTAATAATCCCCCCTCTTTAATTCAAAGAGGGGCAGGGGGAGTTTAACTATGTCAAAAAGCAAAAAGCCAAAATCAGCGCTTTACGAATGGGTCGAGTCCATTCTCATTGCCCTGGTCCTGGCCGTCGTGATCCGCAGTTATTTTGTTCAGCCTTTTAAGATCCCCAGCGGATCCATGCGCATGACCTTGATCGAGGGAGACCATCTCTTTGTTGACAAATGGGCCTATGGCCCGCAGGTATTGCCTCCCATGTTCTGGGACATTGGATTTCAGGACGGTAATCCGCTTTTATCGGTAAGATGGCCCAGTGCGCTGTTGCCATTGACTCAAAAGCGCCTGCCGGGTTTTAGAAAACCTCGTCGGGGAGACATCATTGTTTTCGTCTATCCGGTCGATCCGACCAAAGATTTTATCAAGCGTCTTATTGCGGTCGGCGGTGAAACTGTTGAGATCAAGGACGGGACCATTTATATCAACGGTAAAGAGATCACAGATCCCCGTATTAAACGGACCTATTATTATAATCGCGGCGATTACGGGGCTGAAGGCGAAAAAGTGCATGTGCCGCCGGGATATGTTTTCGTGATGGGTGACAACAGCGGTTCCAGTTATGACAGCCGGTATTGGGGTTTTGTGCCGGAAGCGAACATCATCGGCAAAGCGGACGTCCTTTTTTGGCCATTGGACCGTATCCGGATCTTACAATGAGATCGTTGATCATCCTGACACTTGTTTTACTTTGCGGGTGCCAAACAGCCCCGTCACAAAAGCGCGCAGCCCAGGAAGATACCATCTCAGGATTGACGACAATGACCCAGGGATTGACCAATAAAGACGTCTCCCGGGAGCAGTTGAATAAAATAGCGGTACAGGTCGCCCATGACCCTCAGGCACAGTCTGCCTTGCGCTCGATCAATACGGCGCTAAGCCCGGTGCATACGGTGAAATATTGTCCTGAGAACGGAGAGCGTTTCAGCGCGGATATGACCTGGTGTCCGGACCAAAAAGTCAAACTTGAATGGGTAGATTAAAATGTCACTGACCTTTGCCAATAAGGTTACGATCGGACGCATTTTACTGGTTCCTTTTTTTATCGCGTCGGTTTTGTATATTTCCCCTCAACATGTTTTTTTCCGCTGGCTGGCCTTAGGCCTTTTTTTAGTCGCAGTCATTTCAGATGTTATCGACGGTTACATTGCCAGGACCCGGGGACAGAAGACCAGGGCAGGCGCCATTCTTGATCCTTTGGCCGATAAAATACTCTTGATCAGTGCGTTTCTTTGCATGTATATTAAAAGAGGGTGTTTTACGGACATCCATTTTCCCTTATGGTTTGTGGTGCCGATCATCAGCCGTGACATCATGCTTTTGCTGGGCTCCATGATCATCCAGTTAGCCACGGGGAAATTGGAGATTGAAGCCAACCGTTCCGGTAAGTTCACTGCATTTTTGCAAATTGTTTGTGTTTTGGGCGTGTTCTTGCAATTGAAATTCACCTTTGTGTTCTGGTATGTGGCCTTGTTGGCCACCTTTGTTTCCGGCGGCATTTATATCAAGGAAGGGATAAAGGTTCTTAATGAATCTCCTGTTTCTCGTCATTAGTGTTGTTCTTGCCTATTTGATAGGATCTATTCCTGTGGCTTATATTTTTGGACGCGTGCTTAAAGGCATTGATATCCGTGAGCATGGCTCCGGGAATATGGGGGCCACTAATGCTTTTCGGGTATTAGGTAAAGGTCCGGGCATTATTGTATTAATTTTGGATATAATCAAAGGGATCATTCCCGTTACCCTCATCGCCAATGCTTTTGGCCTGACTGATGCCTGGTCCCTGGTCACCATCGCGGTCGCGGCGGTGGTAGGGCATAATTGGACCGTATTTCTGGGGTTTAAAGGCGGAAAAGGCATGGCCACGAGCCTCGGGGTTTTGATCGGCTTGGCCATTCAATTTCAGGTTTTAAGGTTTATCCTTCTTTGGGTCCTGGCGACCTGGCTGGCTATCTTCCTTTTATCCGGGTTTGTTTCCCTTGCTTCCATGATCGCAGCCATTCTCTTCCCTATATTAATGGTAGCACACCTGGAGCCATTGCCTTTGATCCTTATGTCCATTGTATTGTGTGTTTTTATCATATTTCGTCACCGCTCCAATATCAAACGACTGGCCAAAGGCCAGGAATCCCGTGTTTCTTTTCCCTTCCGTAAGCGTCCCTAGGAAATTTCCCCCTCTTTTGTATAAAGAGGGGGTTAGGGGGAGTTTTTTGCCATAAGTTCTTTATTTTTTAAGAATTTTTAACAAAAACAGCCTTCCTTTGCCGTTTCCCGTCGGTATTAATCCCGGAAAGCGCTTTCTTGAAACCGGCCAAATGCCCTTGTTTTCACTTCTTGGCATGTTACACTTCGATTAGAGGTTATAGGACAAGAGTCAATTGAGGGAGAGATCAAAATGGAATTTAAAGATGTACTATTAAACGGCACCAAGGAATCGCCTATGCGCGACATTCTTCATAAAACGACAGCAGTTTTACATGGCCGGGGGAAGGTCATTTCCCTGCGTGAGCACGCTGATGAAAAGGAATGCGTCACGGATGTGCGCAAGAACTTCATTTATGTGGTCAATGAAGCCCAAATTGAGGAAAAGCAATCAATTCCGAAAGTGCATATCCAGAAATCTTTTGACAGCGTCAGCCATGATGAAAAATTTTCTTTCCGGGTCAAGGGGTTCTTCTATGTCAATCACAGCCGCCGTTTGATGAAGGTGGACTATTGCCATACGTTAAGGATCAATTTGCACTGGAAAGTGAAACATGTTTCTCCCAAGAAGACCGTGACGATGGCCTAGGAACCGTTGTTGTGTCACGTTATCTTCCCTTCGTGGATCCCGCTTCAGGTAAGCGGGATTCTCTTTTTGTCTGTCACCCAGAATTCCAGGTAACGGCCTAACATCAGGCGGGTCTGCGCGTGCAGGGCGGGTAGGGCGCTAAAGACAACCAGGATAAAAGGCACCATCAGCCATTCAAAGGCATGGCCTATTTTAAAAAGCCAACGGTAGCGTATTTTTGATTTAGGCAGGATGGTCAAGGAAAGCACGATGGTGACACACACCGATAAGAAGCCTAATGTAAAGATCGTATTGGTGATATTAGGCACATTATAATAAACTACCGAAGTGGCGAATTCTCTGCGGGCAAAAATGATCGGCAGCCAGCCGATGATGGAGAGGATGAACCCTGACGTGGCCCATGACAAATGCCCTTCAAAAAGCTTGAAACCAAGGCGGAGTCTTTCATACAAACCGATCTTTTTTGACTTAAGGAATGCCCGCATCACGATCGGGAAATTTTCCACCCCCCAAGCCCAGCGTTGTTTTTGTTTATAAACGCTTTTGACTGTGAGCCACCAATTTTGAGCGGAGGCCACATCCATTGAGAGGGTGACATACATCGGGATCACCTGATAGTGGCCGTCGTAATGGATATAAGCTTTCCAAAAAATAGCAGAATCATCAGAGATCATGTCTACCGGCCAGTAATCCACGTCGACCAGGGCCTTGAAGCTCATGCTATGACTGGAAAATGTGACCAATTTCTCCGGATTGGTGGCCTCGATCAATTGGTAAAATGAAGAGCCTGTTTCCACGACACGGGCAAAGCCAGGGACATTCCAGATATTATTATGATAGACCGGTATCGGCTGGAAACTGGCACGCAGACGGTCCGGGCAGACCATAAAGTGATAGGTCAGACAGGCAAAATATTGAGGGCTTACCACGGTGTCCGCGTCAAAACAGGAAATGATCACGTTTTCAAAGGGTATTTTTAGCTTTTGAAAGTAAGCAGCGGCATGCTTGCCGGCACAGGTGGCATTGGCCCCTTTGACACGCGCTTCTCCTGGGACAACAGCCGGGTGCACGACAGTGAAGCATTCAAGGAAGGTATCCTTGAATTTCTTTTCCAGCTCGTTGACGGCCTTATGGATCGGCGGCAGAGCGCGTTCTTCCAAGGCAAAGACAATGACTATTTGTTTAAGAGGGAAGTTCTGGCGGCTGATGGCTTCAATGGCCGGCTCCAGGATATCACGGCCTTCTTTGATGACCGGGAAAATGACCAGATGGTAGATTTCACCCGACGCCGGGATCGGGACCTTACTCTCATTGATTTTATTTAATTGGCCCAGATGGATCTGATGCGATATGCGCTGTCGCCAATGACGGCCGAATTTCTTTGAACGGGTCTCTTTTAAATAATCAGGTAAATGGTCAAGGCCATGGATGCGCCGCATCCAGTCAGTACTTTTTTCAATGTTCAGCTGAAGATAGGAAAGTACCAGGAAAAACGTCGAGTACAAGACCCGCATGATCCAGGAGAGATAAAAGGCCACAATAAGGACAGCGGCGCAAAATGGATAGAATATCGAAAGAAAAATGAGACTCAGCAAAACGCCCCAACTGCAAGCACCGGGTAGAATTTCAAGGATCCGTTGCAGCTTGGCTTGGCGCGGCTTTAAATTTTCTTTTGAATAGTGAAATATCATAAAGTCTGTTCCTTTTTAGGGACCGTGAACCTTAAAGCATCGGGGATAGGGATATTTAATATAGGTTTAAACGGCAAGATTTGGGCCGCGTATAAAAAACTCGTGTCATTGTCCAAATAGAAAAGTTCACCATTCCTTTCTTCGAAATACATATTTGTCGACGGCTTTGACCGGGCAATATCATATTCCCGGGAGGAGCCAAAATCTTCTTTAGGAAAGATTTTGATCTGGGCCCCTCCGCGGATAAGAAGATCATTATTGTCATTGATCAGGAATTTATCCTGGATGATTTCAGTGGACCGTTGGCCCAGCCCTTTAGGCAAACTGTCAGGGGACTGAAAGTAAATGGCTTTGTCTTTGATATTGATGCGATAAATATTGTTCGCGTAAAAGGCGAAAATATTTTCATTATCGGCGTTGTCCCAGGCGATCCGGTGGGGGATATCGACGAAAAGATCACTAATGTCCTCGATGATGGGCGGATTTTCATTCAGATTGACCCACAAGAACTTATGTTTGTCCTTGATATCGGCTTCGAGTAAAAGATAGGGGCTTTGAGGGGCATTGAAGGAGCGTAACAAATTACCATCGGCATATACGGATTTTTTGGTGAATAGCGGTGTCTTTTCATAGGTCCCTTCTTCATTAAAACCCCCTCCGGTGCCGCGGTAAATATCAATATCTTTGAGTACGGGATTGGTCGCCACCAATATATCGCGGGCAACGGTGATGTTTTGATAAGACTGGCTGGAGATTATTTTAATGGGCCATACTTGAGGAATAAGCAGGATATTATCAAGGACAGTGGCCTTCTTGGCAACGATGGGGATATTTCTCTCCCAATCGTTGTAACCGGTCAGTTCGACCCGGATAAAATGTTCCCCGGGAGACAAGTCTCTTAATACAGTCGGGGTGTTTTGCGGCGCCTGCCTGCCGTCTATAAAGACCGACGCATCCGGCGGGTTGGTCGAAATATAGACGAGGCCTGTCTTGATGATACGAAGTGTCAGGGGATTGATGACAAACCCCAGCATGCGACATACGATCAGGGGGCATAAGATCAGGTATATAAGGAAGAAAATATAGAAGATGATTTTTCTTAATAGAAGCATGATTAAATAATAATCCAGGTTTGCCGAGCAAGCAATAGGGAATATTAAAGAATATTCATAACCACCTTTCGCATAGCAAGAAACAGGGAATATTTAGCGTTGAATAATGGGATTGGGAACGTTAGAATAAGCACTGGATTCAGAGTTCTATGGGCCGGGCTAATAGGGAGAATTCGGTTAGTGACTTTTAAAAATATTTTATTTCTTATATTTATATCTTCGAGCTTTGCCTGGGGGGCTCTGGCACAGGAAGGCGGGGAGTCCCATATCCGTTTGACGCTCAAGGACGCCCTGCAAAGTGTCGATACGATAAATTTTAAAGTGATGATGGCCAATGCCAGGCTTGAGCAGGCCATAGCCCGGATTTCAGAGGAGCAATCAGACCTTCTGCCGCATCTCGAAGGTGTTGCCAGCGGCGGCCGGCAAACAGATGACTTACGGGCAGAAGGGTTTAAATTTCCCGGCGTTGGGACGCATATCGGTCCCTATAATAATTTCGATGCGCGCGCCCGTGTTACCATAGCCCTCTTTGACCCCTCGGCGTTTGAAAGATTTCAGGCGGCAAAAAAAGGGGAGGTCCTTTCCGAGGCTGAATTAGGAAAAACCAGGGAAGATATTCTGGCCTTGGTAGCCGACCTTTTTGTCGATGCCGAGCGTAAGGCACAAACAGCCAAACTTTTGCAAACCTTGTTGGATAAAGACCGGATGGCCTATGAGTTAAGTCAACAAAATTTAAATCAAGGAACAGGGACGGAATTAAACTCCAACCAGTACAGCACAGTCCTGGAGCAAACCAAATATCAATACACACAGGCTAAACTTCAGGCTGAAGATGCCTGCCTTGACCTTGCGGCTGCCTTGCAATTACCTGTTGGAGAGGTTTTTGTTTTCATCGATGATAATGAATTTCTGAAATTAATAGTAAGATTCGCTTCTAATAATTCTCTTAATCCCTCCAATGCGGATACGGTTTTGGCCAATTCTACCCTCGAGGCACGCAAGGCAGACCAAAGGACCGCGGTGGCGGATTTCTTCCCCAAGGTTTCCGGCAGCGCTGATTATGGGCGGTCCGGTGAATCACCGCAGCACGGCAGTAACACGTATTTTGTGGGTTTGAAAGCTTCAGTTCCTATTTGGGAAGGCGGCGAACAACAAGCCAAGTTAAAAGAAGTTAACGGGGAGATTGAGGAAGCGCAGGAAAATCTTCTTGATGTCAATCAACAGGCCCTGGTCAATGTTGTCAAGGCACGCAAGGCCATTGCCGAGGCGGTAGACCTGAAAAATGCCAAAACCCAGAAGCGCCTGACAGCCCAAAGGTCTTTGCGCATTGCCCTTCATGCCCAGGAAATTGGCAGCGGTTCCTCGTTTGAAGTGATGCAGGCCAAGGCAGACCTGGCCATCGCCGAAGATGAATTCAACGAAGCTCAAGCCACCGTAGTGATGAGCTATATAGACCTGCTCCATGCGCAGGGAAGATTAAGGGAATTAGTTAAACAAACGGCTCAGCCGTCACTATAGTTAAACGGCAGTAGGCCCAAGAGAGGAAGATCGTGCGTATATTGATCGGTTTAATATTAGTTGTATTAGTCACCGGTTGTTCCGGAAATAAAGATTTTAGAAAAATGACCTTTTCCGGGACCATGGAGATGACTGAGCATGTCCTGGGCATCAAGGTTGCCGGAAGATTGACGACACTTAATGTGAAAGAAGGAGACCAGGTCAAGCAGGGCCAATTGTTGGCAACCTTCGACCGGTTCGAACAGAACAAGAAAGATTATGCCCGCGCTGATGTCCTTTATCAGAATGGCGGCGCTGACCATCAGACCTTGGAAAATGCCCGTTTGGCCATGGAAGACCAGCAAGTGATATCTCCTTTAGACGGTATCGTATTGGTCAAAAGCGCTGAGACCGGGGAGATCATTCCCGCCGGAGGCGGGGTCGTCGTTATCGGCGATCCCAAGGACCAATGGGTCAAGATCTTTGTGTCTGAGGACCTGATGCATCAGTTGAGCATCGGTCAGAAAGCCACGATTGCCGTAGATGGCAGTGATAAGAAATATAATGGCCATGTGAGTTTTATTGCCGATAAGGCAGAGTTCACTCCGCGCAATGTGCAGACCCCGGAAGAACGCGTCACCCAGACATTCGCGATAAAAATTGCTGTTGATAATGCGGATGAGGACCTCCACGCCGGTGTCGCGGCGGATGTGAAGTTTGAATAATTATTTTCCCCTCTTTTTTTAAAGAGGGGTTAGGGGAGTTGTTATGCCCGACATCGCCATCAGCGCGGAAAAATTGACGAAGAGGTTTGGAAAATTCACCGCGGTCGATGAGGTGTCTTTCGAGATCCCCTACGGGGCCATCTTTGGTTTCCTGGGGGCCAATGGCGCCGGCAAAAGTACCACCATCCGCATGCTCTGCGGTATTTTAGCCCCTACCAGCGGCAACGGGAAGGTGGGCGGCTTTGATGTGCAAACCCAGCCGGAACAAATTAAAACGGTGATAGGTTATGTCTCCCAGCGCTTCAGCCTATATTCAGACTTGAATGTCATTGAGAATCTCAATTTCTACGGGCAGATCTACGGACTTGAGGGGACAGCTATAGCCCAACGGACTCAGGAAGTGTTGAATTTAACGGGCTTGGACCGCTTTCGCCAGCGGCTTGCCGGTGACCTTTCCGGCGGGATGAAGCAAAAATTAGCCATTGCCAATGCTATTTTGCATAAGCCCAAGATCATTTTTCTTGATGAACCTACGGCCGGCCTGGACCCTTTGTCGCGCCGGGCAATATGGGAACTGTTATATCAGCTGGCTGAAGGCGGCACATCATTGTTTGTGACAACCCACTATATGGAAGAGGCCGAGCGCTGCAACACCATTGCTTTTATCAGCGACGGTAAATTGCTCAAGATCGGCCAGCCTTCCGTATTGCGCCAGGAGCTAAGCAACCAGATCCTGGAAGTGGCGTGCCAGCCTTTGATGAAGGCCTCCCGTGTTTTTCTAAAATTAGAAGGTGTACGCGGTGTCACTGTTTACGGGACTACGTTGAATCTCAACGTGACTGACCAGAATGCGGTTGAAGCTCGTGTGAAAGATTCCGCCCGCCAAGAAGGGATTACGATCAGATCCATTAAGCCTGTCCCTGCGTCTTTGGAGGATGTTTTTTCAGACCTGGATACAAAAAGGAAAAAAGATGCGTAGTATTTGGGCCATTGCTAAAAAAGAATTTATCCAGATCTCCCGCGACCGCAGGACCTTGACAATGTTGATCGTCATTCCGATGATGCAATTGATGATCTACGGTTACGGCATCAACACGGATGTCAAACATCTGCCAACCTATGTCTACGACCAGGACCGCAGTTATCTAAGCCGTCGATTAGTGGATTCTTTTACTCAAAGTGATTATTTTACCGTCAAGACCCGGGCAACGTCATTGGCAGAAGTGTATTCAGCCTTGGATAAAGGACTGGCCCAATCTGTTTTGATCATACCGCCGGATTTCACCGCGAATTTGCTTAAGAAAAAGCGGGCCCAGGTCCAGCTGATTATTGACGGTACGGATTCAACCCCGGCGAATGTGGCGCTCAATTCCAGCCAAGCCATCGTCAACGCATTTATGCAAAATGAAGGATTAATTCCGGTACAGGTGTTACCCATTGATTTTAGGCCAAGGCTATGGTATAACCCTGACTTGAAAAGCACTTATTTTATGCTTCCGGGATTGATCGGTCTGGTCTTGCAGTTTTTAGTCCCTATGATCACAGCCACTGCTATAGTGCGGGAAAAAGAAAGGGGAAATATCGAACAGCTCTTGGTGACCCCTATAAAGCCCTACGAATTGATTTTAGGGAAAATAATCCCATATATTTTCGTCGGCATATTCATAGCCACCAGCATCATCACAACAATGCACCTTCTTTTTGTCGTGCCGATCCATGGCAGCATCATTACATTATTTGTCCTGACCTTGGTCTATTTGGTCGTGTGTTTAGGTATCGGGCTGTGGGCCTCGACGGTTGCGGACAATCAGCAGCAGGCTTCGCAAATGGTGATGTTTTTTGCCATGCCGTCGATCCTGCTTTCCGGATTTATCTTCCCCATCGCCGCCATGCCGGTGTGGGTGCAGGGCATCAGTTATTTTATTCCAATGACGTATTTTCTTAAGATCGTCAGGGGTATTATCTTAAAGGGCTTAGGTTTTTATGATCTGATGCCGCAGGTCTGGCCTTTGCTGTTGATGGCGGTGTTGGTTATATTTTTCAGCATTCGGCGTTTTTCGAAAAGGATGACATGAGACAAATTAGAAGACCCATATCCATAGTGCTAGTTCTTCTCCTTTGCGCATCTCCGGCCTGGGCCCGTTGGCATTTGGACCGCCGGGATTTTAAGAGTGATTTCCAGTTGGCAAAGATGGACCTTAAATTGCGCGGGGTAGGGGTCAAGACCTTGTTCATGATGAGGCTTTTTGTTGCCTCATTATATTTACTGCCTAATACCGCTGTAGGAGAGGAATTAAGTGATGTTCCCAAACATTTGGAAGTAAAATTTTATACGTATATCCCTTCGGGAACTTTCACTACGTTTACCATCGATCGTATGAAAGCCAATGTTAGCCCTCAGGAATTTAATGGTATAAAGGACCGGTTCAAGCGTATGGGCGAATTATTCCCGAATATCGGTTATGGGGATATTTTTGCGTTAGACTATGTGCCCGGGCATGGGACGAGCTTTGTGTATAACGGTGTGGAGCGCGGTACCATTGAGGGGGCGGATTTTGCCAAGGCGATCTATGCCACCTGGCTTGGCCAAAGGCCTATTGACCATATCCTTAAAGATCAAGTGCTGGGGATAGATAAAATATAAATCAACAAAAAAAAGGGCCGTTTCTCTAAGAAAAATTAAGGAAACGGCGAGCAACTACGAGTGTCGGTTAATCCGACCACATCTCTAGTATTATTTGAGATAGTAAGTTTAAAGGAGGAGTCTTTATGAAAAATTGGAAATTCTTTTTTTTAGCCATGTCTTTGGGGATGGTATATTTGGTCATCATCACCTGCATCAAAAGTGATATGTTCCATTTACCGTCGGCCGTAGTCAATGAACCATGGTTCCAGACGACATTAGTCGATTTTTATAATAATA
The DNA here is from genome assembly GCA_964487685.1 of uncultured Planctomycetales bacterium. GTDB lineage: Bacteria > Omnitrophota > Gorgyraeia > Zapsychrales > Fredricksoniimonadaceae > JABDGZ01. The sequence goes on along the minus strand of CAZASA010000018.1, from coordinate 8,664 downwards.
TTGCCATTATTTCCGGCTGGGTGATCTATAAAGAGAACAATGCGTTAAGATCGGTCCTTTGGATCGTGGCTTTCATTTTGTTGGGAAGTATCGCCACAGGCTTCTATGTCTTTCTCCAGTTGAATAAACTGCTTCAAGGCCAGACCATGGAGGATGTATTATGCCGTCGTCCATCACGTTGATGCTTCAGGCGTGGGGATTGACCGCGGCCTTGATGCTGGTCTTTTGGCTGGTGGCGGTCAAGACCAGGAACGCTGGCTGGGTAGATGTGGGCTGGACATTAGGGCTGCTTGCCTGTGTTTGGTATTATGCTTTATGGACAAATGGATCGGCCCTGAGGCATTGGCTGCTGGCAGGAGCTGTCAGTTTATGGGCCGTGCGACTGGTCAATCATATGCTGGTACGTTTTGTTGCCGAAGGCCATGAAGACAAACGCTACCAGAAGATCCGTGAAGATTGGAAAACGAATCTTAATTTAAAATTCTTTTTCTTTTTCCAATTCCAGGCCTTTTTGGATGTTGTCCTATCCACCTGCTGGCTGCCGTCGATGAAAAATCCCACGCCAGTGTTAAGTATTTTAGAAATCTTCGGAGTATCGATCTGGATCATCGGCTTCTTTGGTGAATCCATTGCCGACGGACAGCTCAAAGCCTTTAAAGCTGACCCGGCGAACAAAGGCAAGACTTGTCAGGCAGGTCTTTGGAATTATTCCAGGCACCCTAATTATTTCTTTGAATGGTCGATGTGGTTGGGCTACGCGGTCTTTGCCTTCGCGAGCCCGTGGGGATGGATCTCCCTGCTTGCGGTGGCTTTGATGTACCACTTTTTGATGAACGTCAGCGGTGTTCCCTTAGCCGAGGCGCAATCGCTTAAAAGCCGCGGCGAAGAATACCGCCGTTATCAGCAGACAACGAGCATGTTTGTCCCATTACCAAAGAGAAAAATTTAAATTTTAAGTTGTGTCATTCCCGCGAAAGCGGGAATCCAGGCTCGGGTAATTAGATGACAACTATGCAAAATATTCGGCCATTATATTTTCCATCGCAGGCACGTTTGCCGAGTCCAGCGACTCGGCTGCACTACGCTCCGGCTGATTTGCCCCGCCTTCGGCGGGGATCATGCCAAATCAGCCTCCGCAGTGCACTGCTCAGAAAAATATAATGACCTCATATTACGCGTAAGCTGTGTTTGATTTTTTATATTCGGAGGGATGAATGGTACGTTTAAAAATAGAGGGCTTTTTAATTTTCTTATTTATATTATTCCCTTCATTTTCTATATTTTCTCAAGAAGCGCCTTCTTTAAATTTTGATACCTCTTATAAAGCAGGGACTAAAGAAGAGGTTTTAACTATTGCAAAAGAGCGTGTTAAAAATTGGGGACTTAACCCCGATGATTACGATTTTACAATAACCTATGAAGCAGACTTGAATTATAATCAAGTATCGCCAGGAACAATGTATGAATCCCAGCCTCCTACAAAAGAACAAGAAGTTGAATTGGCGAAAAGAGATGAGCTTTATAAGAAATTAAATAAAGGTGATGGTTTCTGGAGTGTTACTGTCCGTAGACATGGAGATAGTGTAGTGTTCAATTATATAAATATTGATCCTAAAACAGGTAAAATTGGCGGAAGAACAGGGATCGAATAAATATTTTCTATTAATTAATAATCATCTAATTTTGGAGGCATATGAAATACTTGGTCCCATTATCGACGAAATTGTTGGAGCGCGGGTTATTGCCTGATCTTGTCATCCGCAAAGGGATACGCAGTCTATTACGTGAGAAATTGCGTGATGAAGCCAAGGATGGCATAGAATCAGGGCAGGCTAGATTGATGAAGCTTATTGATCATATGTATGCCGCACCCATCGCGATCCATACCCAGGAAGCTAATGAACAGCATTATGAAATGCCCACCCAATTTTTTAAATATTGTTTAGGCAAACATCTTAAATACAGCTCCTGCTATTTCCGCCACGGCCATGAAACTTTAGACCAGGCTGAAGAAGATATGCTGACGATCACCTGTGAACGGGCAGACCTTGCCGACGGCCAACATATCCTGGAATTCGGCTGCGGGTGGGGGAGCTTGTCCTTGTTCATGGCCGCACGTTACCCCAATGCGCGTATTACGTCAGTCTCCAATTCAAAGACACAGAAGATCTATATCGACGAAGAAGCCCGCAAACGCGGGTTAAAGAATTTGACCATCATCACCTGCGATATGAATGCTTTTACGATCAGTGAAAAATTCGACCGCATCGTCTCGGTTGAAATGTTCGAGCATATGCGCGGCTGGCCCAAACTTTTAGAAAAGGCAGCGTCTTTTCTGAATCCCGGCGGTAAATTATTCATCCATATCTTCACCCATCGCCAATTCGCCTACCTTTATGATGAGCAGGATGAGGGAGATTTTATCGGTAAATATTTTTTTACCGGAGGGATCATGCCGTCCGATGACCTATTACTATATTTCCAGGAGCATTTCCAGTTGGAAGACCATTGGCAGGTTTCGGGTAAACATTACGGCCGGACTTCCGAAAAATGGCTCAAGAACATGGATGCCCATAAGCAAGATATCATGCCCATCCTGCGCAATACCTACGGTGCCAAAGAAGCCGTGAAATGGTGGAACTATTGGCGCGTGTTTTATCTCTCCTGCGCCGAGCTGTGGGGTTTCAAAAAAGGCACCCAATGGATCGTCAGCCATTATCGTTTTCATAAAAGGTAAACTTTAAGTCGTTCCAAGTGGTCAATAAATCGTAGGGGCCGACCTTGTGTCGGCCCGTTATTATTAATTGGTAGACGTTACCCATTAAAATACTTGACATGTCAACTATCTCATGTTATCTTTGAATTATGGATTATTTCAAGGCATACGGTATAGAAGTAGGGCAGGGAAGATATCACGAAGAAACGGTCTATGGGACTGTCCTTGTCTACACCGCGATCTTCAACGAGATATCGGATTATCTTGATCGCTATGGTTTAACACCGGCGAAATTCAACGTGATGATGATCATTGAGCATCAGGGGCAAGGCCAAGGGATGAGCCAGATCGAGATCGGCAACAGGCTCATGGTCACGGCGTCCAATATGACCCGTTTACTTGAAAAGTTAGGCCGAGAAGGGCTGATCAGCCGTTCAAGCCTGGCGGGGGATAAAAGGGTCAAGGTCATTAAGGTAACGCCTAAAGGAACAAAGCTTTTGGATACTGTTTGGACGGGCTATGATGAAAAGGTCAAGGAATTGTCCGGCCATTTGTCCAAGGAAGAACAAAAGACAGTCGCAAGGCTTACACAAAAATGGTTTTATTCGTTGCGCAAATAATAGAAGGAATATAGGTCCATGGAAACTTTGGCGGTCATAGGTACTGGCATTTCAGGGATGAGCGCAGGATATTTCCTGCGCAATATGTACGACATCACCTTCTATGAAAAAGAAGGATATGCCGGAGGCCATACTAACACGTTGACGATCAAAGAAGAGGCCCAGGATATTTATATTGATTCGGCCTTCATGGTCTATAACGAACCAACCTATCCGCTGTTGACCCGTTTATTTAAGGAACTCAACGTTCAAAGCAAGCCCACTTCAATGTCTTTTAGCGTCCAGCATGTGCCGTCGGGCCTGGAATATTGCGGTACAGGCCTCAATGGCCTTTTTGCCCAGCGGCTAAATATTTTTAAACCCGCCTATGTCAGGATGTTATTGGAAATTGACCGTTTCCGCAAAGAAGCCGAAGAGGTCTTGAATGACCCTTCATTTGGGACCTGGTCATTATCACGGTATGTCCGTGAAAAAGGCTACAGTGAGGATTTCTTTCAGAAATTCCTTGTTCCCATGAGCTCGGCGGTCTGGTCTACTCCGGCAGATACCATGATGGATTTTCCGGCGCAGACACTGGTGCGTTTTTTCAAGAACCATCGTTTCTTAAGTCTGGACGGCCAATTGGCCTGGCGCACCTGTGTGGGCGGCAGCCGCCAATACCGCGATAAGATCATGGCCGCTTTTCCGGCACGGGTCTATACCCATCGGGGTGCCGCGAAGATCAAACGCATCGCGGGTAAAGTACAGGTTACGGATGAGACCGGCAAGGTCCTGATCTATGACAAGGTCATCATTGCCTGCCATGCCGATGAAGCTTTAAAGCTATTAGAAGACCCGACGGAATTGGAATCGTCCTTACTTTCTAAATTCCCCTATGTGATCAACAAGACCACCTTGCATACCGACGAGCGCGTGATGCCGAAATTAAAGAGGGCCTGGTCTTCCTGGAACAACCGTATTGAGAATGACACCATCGGCCGTCAGGTGACCTCAACTATTTATTGGATGAACAGCCTGCAGGGTGTTTCAAAGAAAAAAGATTACTTTATATCGATCAATGACCCGGGTTTGGTCGATCCTGCGAAAATTTTATGGGAAAAAGATTATACCCATCCTTTATATAAAACGGAGGGGCAAACAGCCCAGCTTCGCCTGCCTGAACTGAACAAAAACAATGTAACGTTCTTTGCAGGCGCGTATTTCCGGTATGGTTTTCATGAGGACGGGCTTATGTCAGGCCTTGATGCCGCCCGTGCGCTCGCCGGTGGTGAGGTGTGGCCATGAGATCCTGTCTTTACGAATGCATTATCATGCATGACCGGCAAAAACCAAAGGTCTATAAGTTCAGCCATAAGATCTTTATGTTCTACCTGGACCTGGACGAATTGCCTCAATTGTCCAGGTATAGCGGGCTTTTGGGTTATAACCAGAATAGGGTGTATGATTTTCGCGACAGCGACCATATCATGAATGGTTTATCATCGGTCAAAGACAATATCCGTGCCTACTTAAAGACCCAAGGCGTCGAGGAAAATGTCAAGCGCATCCAATTGATGACCAATGTGCGCACTTTTGGGTATATCTTTAATCCGGTATCATTTTATTTTTGTTTTGATGCCAATGACGATCCCGTTTGCGTGGTGCCGGAGATCGGCAATACCTTCGGGGAATTGAAGTATTTTTATCTGGGACCGGACAAGAAAAGTGAAAAAAATTTTAAGGACCGTCAGGTTAAATATTATTACATATCGCCTTTTACAGACCTGGACAATGAGCTTGATTTCAGGATACAAGTACCGGACGATCGCTTGAATATTATCATCGACACGTTAAAAAATGGAGAGAAGTTTTTTTGGTCTTCAATGACCGGCCCGCGGCGCCAGCTTTCCACAGTGAACCTGTTGTGGTATACCATCAAGTACCCTTGGGTGACCCTTAAGGTTATCATCTTGATCCACTGGCACGCGGCCATGTTGCACTTCATGAGAAAGGTGGCGCATCATGCAAAAGAAGATAATCCCCATTTACAAAGAGAGGTACACCGTGCCTGGGCTAAAAACTGATATGACATTTTCCGAAAAGGTCATCGACAAGGTATTTACTCCCTTGAAATTGGGACAGTTGACCATCAAATGGCCGGACGGCACCCAAAAGATCTATGGGCTGGAGCCTGAGGGCATCACCGCCGAGATCCACGTGCGGCGTCATGATTTTTTTAAAAAATGCCTGCTGTACGGGGATGTGGGTTTTGGCGAGGCCTATGTGGACGGGGACTGGGACACGCCGGATTTGACCCGTGTCATTGAATGGATGATCTTGAACGTCGAGCACCATCCCACCTTAATGGCGGATGAGGACAAGAACCAATCAGTCAATTGGTTCAGGCTATTTAACACCTGGGCCCATAAATTGCGGGACAATACCCTGATGGGCAGCCGGAAGAATATTTCCGCCCATTATGATCTGGGCAATGATTTTTTTAAGACATTTCTTGATTCTTCCATGGCCTATTCGTCAGCCTATTTTACCGGCCCGACACAGTCCTTGCATGACGCCCAGATCGCTAAATTTGAGATCTGGTGCAAAAAATTAAGGCTCATGTCTACTGACCGCGTGCTTGAGATCGGCTGCGGTTGGGGAGGTTTTGCCGTATACGCAGCGCGCAACTACGGCTGTCATATGACCTGTATCACGATCTCTCAAGAGCAATTTGATTATTGCAAAGCATTAATTGCCAAAGAAGGCTTACAAGACAAGATCGACCTGCAATTTGTGGATTATAGACATGTGACAGGCTTGTATGATAAAATTATTTCTATTGAAATGATCGAGGCTGTTGGCCATAAATTCTTGCCGGTGTACTTTAAACAACTCCATCATTTACTTAAAAGAGACGGGGTGGTTGGTTTGCAAATGATATTAGCGCCGGACCATCGTTATGAAAGTTTTCGTAAGAACGTGGATTTTATCCAGAAACATGTTTTTCCGGGAAGCCTTTTACCGTCTTTGAGGGCCATTCAGCAGGCTATTCATAACAGCGGTATCTTATGCGTCTTTGATTATGAAGATATCACCTTTAGTTATGTCAAGACCCTGAAACTTTGGCGTGAAGAATTCAATCGCAATCATGCCAAGTATGTGACCTTGGGCTTTGATGAGCCTTTTATCCGCAAATGGAATTATTATTTATCCTATTGCGAGGCCGCGTTTAGCATGCGCAACATCGCCGTGACCCAGGTTGTCCTGACCCGGCCGAATAACTATCGTTTAGTTTGAAATAATGAAACGAAAACTCCCCTCTTTTTCATAAAGAGGGGTAGGGGGAGTTCAATATCTAAAGGAGAATTCGATATGACTGAAGAAAAAAAAGAAGGCAGCTGCTTTTCATCCGGTGGTTGCTGTAAAGGGGTTAAATTAATTTTTGGTCTTCTGCTCGCGGCTTTTATATTTGCTTCCGGCATGTGGTTTGCCAAATCGCATTGCAAATGCCATTTTGGCGGGGGGAATTATTGTCCCTTCAGCGCTCCAGCGACTAAATAAACAAGAACTGTCATTCCCGCGAAAGCGGGAATCCAGATACAGGAAATTGGTAGCTGTCACCATTTATTAATAGGAATCCTTGACCGGCTCGATATGCACCAGTACGTCTGCAATGCCTAAATTAGATGTGATTAGGGCGTCTTTGACGTTGTGTCCGATCAGATGGGCTTTATAGACTTCCATATGTCCGTCGACTTCTACATGGATATCCACGAATAAATTAAGCCCGCTTTTGCGTATCCGGCATTTTTCAATGGCTGAAACGCCCTCAACATGCCGGGCTATTTTGCGGATAGCTTCCTCACATTCAAGGTTGGGCGCATAATCCATGATCTCTTTGATGGCGAATCTGAGCATATTGATGCCGTTGAACATGATGATCCCGCTGGCCGCAAGCGCCGCCCAATCATCCGCGCTTTCATAACCCTTCCCGCCGATGATCGCAATGGAAATGCCGATAAACGCCGCGATAGAGGTCAAGGCATCCGAACGATGGTGCCAGGCCTCTGTTTTGATCGAAAGGCTGTTGACTGATTTTCCGACGGAATAAAGGAACCTGAAGAGCAGTTCTTTGATGATGATGACCCCGATCAGCACGATCAGGGTAAAGAAGGCCGGCGCATGACGGGGCTGCATCAGGTCCAGGACGCTTTTGATCGCGATGCCGATGCCAGCCATCACCAGGATCAGGGATGTGCTCATCGCGGCCAGGGTTTCCGCCTTGCCGTGGCCGTAAGGATGGTTTTCATCCGCGGGCAGGGAAGAGATATGTATCCCTCCTAAAACAACTATCGAAGAAAAAATATCCAGGGTGGATTCAATGCCGTCTGCCACCAAGGCATAGGAATTTCCAAAAATTCCGGCAAGGATCTTGATAACTGCAAGAAATACGTTCGATGTAAGCCCAACCAGCACTGTCCTGACACCACGGTCATATCGGCTTTGGGGCAAAGAATTCTTAAGCATGACGCAATTCTATCTCAGGTTTGCCGGGCAGGCAACACATTAATTGGTGACGTCTACCATTTATTAAATGGTAGACGTCACCAATTAACTATTAATTAAAAATATGTCATTCCCGCGAAAGCGGGTCCTCAAGCCGGACACTCGCTGAAGCTCGGAATCCAGTTCTTAATTTTAAAAAATTTTCATCTAAATCCATATATAACTATTAATACACGACGGTAAACCCCCAAGAAAGCGCTTTCCCATAATCCTCAAAATCGGCCTAAAGTCATATATTTACATGTTATATTTTATATAAGGGATGTATGACTATGATGAAAACCCCATTAGCCATCATAACATTATTGAGTTTTTTGATAACGGGCATAATAGGTCCGATGCCGGTATATGCCACAGATGAATTCCATTTGCCCGCACCCTGTACAATGGTCCACTTAAGTCCTGAATTCAATCCCCCCATCCTCAAAGGCATCAAGGTCCATCCGGAAGAACCCTTTCGTTTTGATTTTATTTTAGACAAAGGCGATTCCCCCTCTTTAGTACAAAGAGGGGGCCAGTGGGAGTTGAAACAAGAAGCCACCAAACTAATCAAATATTTCTTAGCCAGCCTCACTATCCCTGAAGATGATCTATGGGTCAATCTCAGCCCTTATGAAAAAAAGAGGATCATTCCCCAAAGCTTTGGCCTGACCGAGATGGGCCGCGACCTTTTGGCCGAGGATTACATGCTAAAGCAATTGACCGCCAGTTTAGTTTATCCGGAAGATGAGACAGGCAAGAAATTCTGGAAACGCATTTACGAAGAAGCCGCCAAGAAATTCG
>CAZASA010000017.1:0-36643 GCA_964487685.1 uncultured Planctomycetales bacterium | reverse complement strand
TCATATGCCTCAATGAGATCAGGGCATATTCTAATTTACGGTTGATCTTGAACATTTAGGCTACCATTCTTGTACTGGATTCCCGCTTCCGCGGGAATGACATTTTTTAAAGTTCATTGATCTTGGCGGCAACGATCAGGTCGTTCTCGGTAACTCCGCCAAGCGCATGCGTATATAAAACCACTTTTAAATTTTTATATCCTGTTAAATGCAGATCAGGGTGATGCATCTGGTCCTCGGCGATGTCCTTGATCTTGTTGATTAAATTGACACAGGCGACAAAATTCTTCAAGACCCAAGTGCGCTCAATGCTTTTACCGTCAAAACCCATGGCCCAACCAGGAATTTGCACCAAATGTTCCTTAACCTCTGAGGCCGTGTATGACCTGCCGATACCTTCACAAGGAACACATTTTTTCTGAGTTAAGTTCTCCATCATAATATCCTTACATACTTGATTCAGTTTGAACGGTGATCTCAGGATTATATTGGTCGCGTAAAATACTCTCAATGGCCTTGAGCGTCCCCATGGTGGAACTGGGGCAGGAACCGCAAGCTCCCTGATAATTGACCGTCAAATTCATCCCGTCGAAGCTCACGATCTGAAGGTCCCCGCCGTCCATTTGAAGGCCGGGACGTATGGTGCTGTCTAAGATCGCGTTGATCTTGGCGATCTCAGGGTCATCGGAAACAACAGTGGTTGCCTTTTTATCTTCTTCAACCTGGAAATCCGGATCATGGTTGGCCGCGTATTCCAAAATGATCTTCTTGATCTGGTCTTCAATTTGGTCCCAATCCACATTGCCATCCTGGGTCACCGTGACATAATTATCAAAAAAGTACACCTCCGTAATATTAGGAACGGTAAACAAGGCCGCGGCCATGGGGTTATGAGCGCATTGCCCGGCATTCTTATAGGTCACCTTCCCCTGATTCTTGACCGGCACATTCAATACAAATTTAAGCGCATTGGGGTTTGGTGTGCTTTGGATCATTGTTTTAATTTCCATAAACGACCCTCCTTGTATATACTTCTTTTTTTGACGTATATAGATTATCATAACTCGGATGGTTTGACAAGCGTAAGATGATTGCTAAGAACCGGTACCTACAAAGCCCGTGGTATCTGTGGAAGGGGTGGAAGGCGTGTCAACTGAATTGCTCGATAGAGTGCTCTGACCTGGAAAGGAAGGTGCTGATGTCACTACCGTAGAAACTTTAGAATTTCCTACGGTTGGTGCTACCGTTGATGACGTTATTGTTGAGGATGAAGCAGTAGTTGGCGCAACTGATACTGGATCAGGAATAACATTTATAGTTACTTGATTGGATCCGGTTAATGCCGATTGATTACCAACAACAGTTAGTTGTAAAACATAGGTCCCTGTTGTTGAGAAAGCTGCCGTGGTAATTGGCTGATTGACGTCACCAAAGCTCACCACTCCTCCTACAGGGCCTGAGACCTTGCTCCAAGTAATGCCTGCCCCGCCTGCCGTGCTGGTGCGCCACCCATAATAATAATCACCATTTAGTTTTGCTCCCGAAGATAAATTTACTGTTTGATTACTGCCGACATTAACTACCGGCGGGATACCAAAGTTCGCCACGGCACTCCAGCCGCTGCTATAAATAGTTACTGTCTGGGTATCCGTGATGCCACGGGCATTGCCTCCCCAACTGCTAAATGAATGCCCCGGCGCTGTAGGGATGGCTTTATAGGTCACCTGGGTGCCTGGGACACAGGTAACTGAATGTTCAGTCATAACAGGGCAAGGTGTTGGATTTTGAGGATTAAAGACTTTAATTATGCTCGTCGTTCCGGCGCCATCATTATCAATGGCTTCTACCGTGTACGTGGTCGGCGCAGGTGTATTATTATTTGCTGGTTCTGGATTACTTATCGCCGGATTGACCGTCAAGGTAGCTGATGAATTGGTATTACCCGCCACATTGCTTGCGATCACTGAATAAGTATAGCTGCCGCTATTAGCTGTCACAGATTCGGGCACCGTATAGCTCGCACCTGTAGTACCTGAAATATTAATACCATTTAATTGCCACTGAAAACCTGGTGATGGCGTCCCGGTTGCTGATACGCTGAATATAACTGGATTTGTTGTCCCAGCCGTGACCGTCAATGGTTGAAGCCCTGTGGTGATCACTGGAGCCACATTGGAAGGCATGGCTACAACGCTCGTCTGAATTGAGTTAGGACTTGAACCTGCCGAATTAACAGCTTGCACAACATAATAATACGCTGTCCCGCCTGTAACTTGGGTGTCTGAAAAACTGGTCCCTTTAACTGTTGCTCCTGAAGGAACGATACTTTGATACGGAGGACCATTATTGATCGATCTTTCCACGGTATAAAAATCCGCATTTGCGCTTGGAGGCCAGCTTAAATTCACCTGCCCAGGAGAGGCCGTCGCTGTTAAGGACGACGGTGCTGAAGGCGCCACCGGACCGCTTTGAACGGTCAGTATTGCAAAATTCCCGCCATTAGCAGAAACCACCCCTAAATAATTATTTTGCACCTGTACCATATAACCCCCGGCATCAGAGGCTTGAACATGATGGATCGTACAAGAAGGACCAGTACTGCAATCAGGAAGGTTCAATTTTGTACCAAACCAATCTTTGTACCATTGATAAGAGATCTGAGCGCTTCCGGAAGCCACCACTGTAAAGGTCGCGTCCCCTCCTACATTGACTGTTACACTCGAAGGCGGGGTAACGATCTGAGCTTCGATCTCGGCAAATGCCCCGTTGCTGATGGCAACCTGGCAAGTGGAATTGGTTACAGCAAGAACATACTGGGCACTGCCATCATCATTATTTGATAACGGCGCTGTTGTCCAAGAAATAGTAGCCGGTGACGTAAGCGAAGCTCCCCTTGCGCCCGTGATGGGAGAACAGTTCCCCGGGACGGATGAACTGATGCCTGGTGTAACATTGCCCGCGCATTGATACCATTGATAATTCAATGGCGTTGATCCAGTGGCTGTCGCCGTAAAACTTGCAGACCCATAAACGCCAGGGAAACGATCTCCTACCCTGCTATTTACAGGCTGTAGAGTGATCATAGGCTGGTCACCCGCTTGAGGTATCGAACAAACCTGAAAAGCAGTTGCCGGATCAAGGTCGATCGGTTTGCTTGAACTTGTCCTGAATTTTTCCCAATCGGCTTTTTGCAGGACGTTAAGCGGCGTGTCCCCATAGCCATATAAGGCACTATAAGCAGCATCATTAGAATTATTCACGTTCGCTTGAAGATTTGTATCCGTTGAAACAGGATCAAGGAATAATTGTTCTGCGGCATTCACTATATTATTAGTATCCAAGCCATAATTACCAGAATACCCGGTGAATTCTTCGCTGACGGTCGACATAAGAACGTTATGCACATCCATGGCATCATAGAAAGGATTTATACCGTTATACGTGTTATAAGTAGTGCTGCCCATATCATCCGTCCAGCTGCCCGGAGGATTATTGCTCATAGTATATCTTTGCAGATAGGTCGGCGTATAACGATCATCACCCCCGCCATTATTAGCATTAGGGATAAAATCCACGGGATGATAGGTCGATAATTTATCCGCCCAAATATCAAGGCCGGTTTGCTCGATCTGTTTTATTAAGGGATCTGTGTAAGTTTGCTGCTGTATGATCTTCGAAATAGCCTGTTCCTGGGCCATGTCATTGGGATCGTTTAACATCATGGGTGAAAATGTCGGCGGAATTGTACTGTTATCCGCCAATGCTTGAAAGGCCCATTGTATTTCACCGAGATCATCGATATACCCATTAGTGACCAGGTCGGCCCATAAATTGTCAAGGTTAAGCCCAAGACCGGCAAAATCAGATTTATCGACCTGGCCGTTGAATCTGGTACCATGGCCATTAGAATCGGTAGAATAAGGGTTCTGCCCAAAGACACTGGGTTCAGAACCAAGGACTGCAAATCCTTGTAGAGCATGAGAGAGGTCCCATCTCCTGGTATCGTTGGTGCATATACCGGTATTACATGTGGGGTCTGCGCCGTCATACCTTACTCCGGGAAAATCTCCCTCCTGAAGCAGCTTTATACTTCTGATAAATTCTCTCATTGGTTCATGGTCGCCCATGTGCCCTGCCCCGCCAATAGGGACCCCCAACAGATAAGCGCCGATAGGATCACTTCCCACTTTATTACCAGGATTGAGCGCCAAGGCGTAATAGGTCCAGATGCTCTGAATATACAAGGTTGTTTCGTTCCTTGAATCCCATCGAGGCGGAAAGGCAATGGGACTGTTCCCACGAGGGATGGATGCTGATACTTCATTACCAGCCCCGTCTTCCGTAGGTGCGGTAGACCAGAAAGATGGCGTAAACCAAGTCCGGTCCTCAGGCTTAAAATAAAATGGATTGGTCAATGGCCCAAAGGCAGCACTGCCATAGATCTTCTGGCCATAGACCAGCAAATTCGGATCATCATCAAGCATGAACTGGGCATTCTTGACATCCAACCAAAGAAATGCTGAATATAAATTCGTTGTTTCCTGACGTGATACTGGGTCACCAGGGTCAGAGGAACCATTGGCATAGCCGCCCTCTCTTAAATAATCGCCATTGATACTACCGATACTTCCTGTCAACCATGAGACCTGATTGACAAAACTGTTGTTCCTGTCCTGCGAATAACTGGAATTAGTCACAAAATAATCATTGCCTGAACTGACTGCCGTTTGAAGGCTATTAGAAACAAATTCTGAACTGCTTTGGCTGTTTATTAAATTATTCTGAACATCTTGCTGCCAGGAATTGTTGTCAAATGACTGCGATGTTGCAAAGGTCACATGACCGTTATCGTCGATACTCTTAACTGTGACCCCGACATCAGGACCGAAAGCATCTACCGGATGCACACGCGGCAGCCATTGGTACCAATCCAGGAATTGGAAGGCCACTGGGATGTCCCTGACCTTAAGATTCGTATCTGTCACACCGGCAGGCAAGACCTGCTGGGCATGACTTGGTAGAATGGGTATTGCAGATGGCGCGCTGATCTTATATGCATCGTATTTGTAAATGTAAGGAATGGCATCTTTGTCCTTTTTAAGGACTCCCGGCGATAAAGGATCAGCGTTGATTATGCCAATAGTCCCTGCCCCGGCGAGCCAAGTATAGATATCGCTGTCCCCCACCCCCATGGTATGGTCCATAGGGCTCACGCCAGGCTGGGCCACGGGGTTCCAAGCCCTGCCCTTGTCAATACCCCCTGTTCCTTTGATGTCATTGGGGTCCATTAAGTTGCGGATATAGGCCGCGATCATGGTCCCCTGATTCTGGCTTAGGCCATGGAATTTAGACCTTTCGATAATTGAATTGTTAGAAAAATTAAAAAAAGCCAGGTCCTTGCCCGAAGTAAAATGGCACATCGTGCATCGGGCTTGCATCAATTTCCCTTTATTATTAGGATCATTGACATTGGGGTTCAATTGTCCGGTCATCCATAGATGTTTCCCACAGGCAATGATAGAGTCCATTGTTGGATTGGGATTGGAACAACCAGAACCTGTCAGATCCGAACTAGTGACAGATGAAATATCCGGGGGCAATACTGCCGTATTTGTTGACGGATTGGCGGGATCAAACCAGGTAAATTCACTATCACTAAATAGATTGGTCCCATCATTTTTGATGAAATTATATTTCAACACCCTATACCCGATGGAAAGCCCTTCGCTGGGGACCATGTTGAAAATAAAGGTAATGGTATTGTTCCCCGGCTGAAGAACTCCCGTTGACAAGGGAACATTGATCGTCATGACCGGCACTGCCCCGCCGATACCCCCATACTGTTTGGCAAAACGATCGATATCCGCCGTGATATGGGCTTGCAGCATTACCGTATAGATGTCCTGCTGTTGGCCGCTAAACTGCGTATTATTTAAAAAATTCAGCGGAGGGTTGATCGCCAATAGACGGAATTTATCAAGGACATACCCATTGCTGTCAAGATAGCCCTGAGCGATCAAATAATTATAGATGTCCGTACTTGTATAGCTTGCGGTGATACTATTCCTTGTATAATAGTTGTCAAAGTCTGACGGAGAAACCCTGCTCTTATTATTTAACTCAATGATGGTCTGGCCGGCACTGTTGGTGATCACCACAACACCTTTGTTCTCATAGCTTAAATTATGGACCATCAAATTCAAGTCCGTGACGCTGGAGGCTTCCGAGGAGCTTACATTGAAACTTTGTTGGGAATATAATCCTTTAAACTCAAGCCCTGGTATTGGTGAAGGGATTTTGGTGGCAACGCCCTGGGCATTGGCACAAGGATCATTCATTGGAATAAGATCAATGGATGGGCCGCTGGACGTATAGCATGGAGGGTTGCCGGCAATTAACTCCACAGGTAGCTGGATCTGCGTTGTCACATGCTGATAGGTTGTTTGCGCAAAGGAAGGACAAATAAAAAACAGAAAAAATGCGCATGAAAGCCCACAGAAGCTTAATTCTGCAAGCAGGCCTTTATCATTTTTTAAATATTTATTCATATAACTGCTTTAAATTCGCCTAACAAAATTGTGTATGATGACATTAAATGCTCTTGAGAAGAGGGTAACATATTTTAAATGTAAAGGCAAATTACAGCGAGGGTTACCTATTTACCAAGATTTTAATGGCAGGAAGGGCTTTTTGGGCGGCTTCTTCACCGCGTTTGATCAATTCATTGACCTCGTACAATTCAAACCAATTGATGCCTCTTAGGTCAGGATGGATCAGCACATCTGATTGCTTGGCACTTTGTTCGGCGATCATAAATTCAGATGCCTGTAAGGTACGCACAATGATATCCGCGATATTAGGGGTAAAGATCTTGGTCAAAACCCTGCCTAATCTGAAACCGACGAATTTAAACGGATGTTTGGAAAAAGGCAGGTCAAAACATTTGATCAGGTTCTCATCTTCTTTCTTTTGAGACCAGTCAACTTCTTCCGGGGATTGCAGCACATTGACAGCGATGATCTTTTTGACACCCATGTCCGTCAACACATTCGTCGGCAACGGGTTTAAGACCCCTCCGTCGATGATCATCTGTTTTCCTTCCATGATCGGCTTGATGACGCCGGGAATGGCAATGCTTTTACGCACCGCTTCCACCAGGGAACCTTGATCGATGACGATCTCCTGACGATGGAACAAATCATAGGCCACGATCCTTAAGGGGATCTTGATATCATGAAAAGTCCTTTCACCTAATTTGGACACCAGCCAGCGTTTGATGGCCTGACCCCGTACCAAACCGGAAATAGGCATCAGTACAGTCGGGATCAACAAAAACATGAGCAAGATCCCGATCCAAAACAATTTAAAGAGCATAAAGATCAACACCAATGAAAAAAGGATGCAGATCCGCTGTACAGGAGGGTCAAAAAGTTCAAGAACGCCTGATTTTTTCTCAAATTCTCTGCCGAATTTTTCTATTTCCTGGGCATTGTACCCGACAGCCCATAAGCTTGCGATCAACGCCCCCATACTGCTGCCAACAATAATATCAATAGGAACGCCCTCACGTTCTAAAACACGGATTATTCCGATATGGGACATGCCCAATGCGGCACCACCGCCCAAGACCAATCCGATCATTACCTTGCTGATCTGACGGGAGAGCCTTCGAATGGTTTGGGCATACTCGCTTTTAGCATTGACCTCAACATAGGAAAATCCCGGGATAGTTTTTTTATACGTAAATTCCGCGGGTCCCAAATGGGGTAAGAATAAAAAAACATCATAATTAAGGATCTTTTTTATATCTTCCGGGGAGAGCTGGTTATCGGTACCAACACCGCTGATGATGACCTGAATACGCTCGGCATGGAACCTTTCTTTGAGCTGTTCGCTTAGCTTGTCGATCACTTGACGGGTGGTGTCCAGGTCACGCTCATTGTCAATGCTGACTAAATGGATCACATCTGATTGTGTGAGCGTTTTCATGACCACCTCATCCATCTCATTAGGCAGGTCAAGCACAATGTAATTGTAATCATTGACCAGGGCACTTACAAATTGGCTGACCCTGCCCATCAGCGTCGTATTTTGAGGGTCAAATTTGACGCTTAACAAGTCCACGGGCAGCACTACCTTGGTGATCGTATTGAGGATGGAATGATGGTCCTCGGCAATTTGGCCCAAGTCAACCCGTTCTTCATTCATGTCCGAGGTCAAACTCAAGAGCAAGATCTTCTGATCTGTCTGCTCTTTTAAACTCAACGCCAAATTTGTCGCGTAGGTGGACGATCCCGACCCTTGCACCGGCGCGTAAATGGCAATGATGGTGCTTTCCTGGGTCTTTTTAGTATGCGTGACATGGCTGCGGATCCTCTGGGACAGGGTCTGGCTTAGGGCCATCGCCAGCTTCGGGGTCGAACTTAACAATTGCGAGAAACCATCTTTATTGATCTTGATGACAACGGAATCATTGATCGCCTCATAAGTGCGTGAATGGTTCTCGCCGGTCAAGGTTGAAATGACACCGAATTGCATCCCGCGCAGGATAAAATCAACATCCTCTTTGTGGCCTGCATGGTCAAGGCTGTAGGAATAAACACGTCCCGAAACAAGGGCGTAAAAGGCATCTGCCGGTGCGCCCTGTTGACAGATCAGGTCACCTTTGTTAAAATCAACGATCTCCACCAACCGGCTGATACGGTTTAGTTCAAACCAATTCAATCCCTGAAAAATGGGGATCTGTTTTAATATCGGGATCTTGTTGTTAAAGAATGCTGGTAAGGCGGACATAAATTGATCTTGAGGGTCACTTTATAATTTGATTTTCCATCCATTCAAAATCTTTAGCCAGGATCTTTTTGGCTATCTTCAGGTTCTGGGCGTCATTATTGTTCGGCCCTTCTTTGAACAAAGCCTCAATGCGTTTGCGGGCATCACTGCAAAAACTGTCAGCCAGATCAACCGCATTAGCTTGACCGTCAAGAGCCAGCTTCGCGGCATAGGAACATACCGCCGAGATGGCGAATAATTCCGTGCCTATATCCACGATGCGGTTGAGGATGCTTTGCTTGCTTTCTAATTTTTGTTGATACTTGACCATCTGGTGGAACGAGCCGCGGGCAAGCTTCTTGCTGGCTTGTTGGACAAAGATCATATGCTTATTCAAAGGCTGAGGCAATCCATTGATATCATTGCCGGCAAAGGAAGGCATCCATAAAGGCGGATACCAGACCGTATAAAAAGCGGCCATTTTAAGGGCCGCTTTGATCTTAACATCGAGGGGCACCCTGCTGCTAAGTAACGGTTTGATCTTGGATAAATGCGGGTCCAGGGCTTCGCGGGCAATGAACAAATGCATGATCTCGGAAGTCCCTTCAATGATACGATTGATGCGCAGGTCACGGAAAGCGCGTTCCACCGGCCAATAATCCATCCCGCGCCCGGCCAGGGACGAAGCTGTTTCATAGCCTTGTCCGGCGCGGATCTGCAAGGTCTCATCAATGATCTTCCAGGACACTTCTGTGCAAAAATATTTGGCGATGGCAGCTTCCAGACGGATATCACGGCGCTTATCGTCAGCCATGGCTGAGGTCAGCCATGTCACAGCATCCATGGCAAAAGTATTTGATGCGATAAAACTTAATTTTAAGGCCACGGCTTCATGCTCGCCGATGGCAGAGCCCCATTGATGGCGTTTAGTGGACCATTGGCGTACCACATTCAAACACCATTTACCGATCCCGGTTGAGGCGGCCGGCAAGGTCAAGCGTCCGGTGTTCAGGGTCATCAAGGCCAATTTCAACCCCTCCCCTTCACCTAAAAGGATATTCTCACGAGGCACTTTCACATTATTAAAACGCATCAGGCCGTTTTGAATACCACGCAAACCCATAAAGGTACAGCGATGGACCTTTTCAATACCCGGGGAATTGCCTTCGACGATAAAAGCAGTGATCTGCTTGATCTCTTTTCCGTGAACAATTTTAGGCGGGGTCACAGCCATGACCACCATCAAATCCGCGATAAGCCCGTTGGTACACCAAAGTTTTTGGCCAT
This sequence comes from uncultured Planctomycetales bacterium, assembly GCA_964487685.1. Classification (GTDB taxonomy): domain Bacteria; phylum Omnitrophota; class Gorgyraeia; order Zapsychrales; family Fredricksoniimonadaceae; genus JABDGZ01. Next base: position 26,584 of record CAZASA010000017.1, on the reverse strand, counting down.
TGATCAAGAATGCTTTTCCATCATCGACAGGGGTGGCCGTGGTGGTCATGTTGCGCGGATCTGAACCTGCTTCGGGTTCGGTCAACGCAAAAGCAGAGATCGCCCCTTGGGCGAATCGGGGCAGATATTTTTTCTTTTGTTCAGGAGTGCCAAATAATTTCAATGGCTGCGGCACCCCGATACTTTGGTGCGCAGAAAGCAAAACCGCCGTTGAACCGCAATAACTGGACACCAAATGCATGATGCGGTTGTAGCTGTATTGGTTGAATCCCATGCCGTCGTATTCAATAGGGATCTTCAAAGCAAAGGCCCTGAGGTCAGCCAATCCTTTATACACATTCGGCGGGATCACGCCCGTCAAATCAACGGCATCAGGATTAAGGTTCTCCCTTAAAAATTTCTCGATCTTGACCATGTACTCATTGCACGCTTCTTTTTGTTCGGGGTCTTCTTTTGGGAAAGGATGTATCAAGCCCAGGTCAAGGGAACCATGGAATAGTTTGAGGGCAAAGCTGGGGAATTTCCATTCCATCTCACGGGCAGCTTCGGCAAATTCGAGGCTTTTAAGCTTTTCTTGACTGATATTCTTATCGAACATGCTCATTAGCGCCTCCTTGGGAATTTATGATTTTCAGTATAGACGGCGTCGATGCAAAATGCAATCAATCAATATTGTTTTTTAAAGCCAAAGGCCCTATTTCTTTGACTTTGCGGTACGCTTTAAAGCTTTTCTCATGCGGTCAAGAGCTTGTTCTTTACTTCTGCCTTCGGTCAGATGTCCGCTGCATACAGCAGCAAAACCACTGCGATTCTTGATCTTGAAAACGATGATCTTATTTTTTGCCATGTGATCTCCTCTCCTTATGCTTGTTATTTTCCCGTCACACTTTTTAAAGCTTCGATAAAATCCGGATACACCGTGACACCCAGGTTCTGGGCTGTATGAACGTCGGCCCAGGCCTTATCATACTGTTTTAACTGATAGTACCCAACTGCCCGGTTATAATACGCCCGGGTCAATTTTGGATTTAATTTCAACACCATGTTCAAATCATCGATCGCTTCATGGGGCTTGTTCATCCGAAGATAGGTAAGGGCACGGCTCATATAGCCCTTGGCCACCTTGCGGTCAATGGCAATATCCTGGCTAAAATCATCAATAGCCTGACCTAGCACGCCTTGTTCATAGTAGATGGTCCCCCGCAAATAATACGCGACAGGGTCCTTAGGGTCTATTTCAATGGCTTGGGTGGTATCAGCGATAGCATCGGTTAAATTACCCTGTTGGGCAAAGACGAGGGCGCGGTTGGTATAACTGGTGGCATTTGTATGGTCAACTTTGATGGCCTGATTAAAATCTGTGACAGCTTCCTTGATCTTGCCTTGTTTGAGCAAGGCCAGGCCCTGGTCGTTAAGATCCTTGGTTGTCTGGGCAAAAAGAGATGGACTTATTAATAATAAAATGCAGCCCAGTAGAAAAATCCTCATCAAGATCACTCCTTGTTTGTAATATATTTTTGGGCCAATTGAGGCACATCTTCCAGCCTCACATCGCTGTGCCAGATGTTCTCGGGATAGACCATAATATTAACACCTTTGGCACATTGGCCTAAACATTTGGCTTGGGCCACGCGTATCTGCGGATGCAGTTTATGCTCCTTGGCGATTGCGCGCAATTGGCGAAAGACAGCCTCGCCCTGATGGTCAGCGCAAGATGCTTTTTGGCCATCGGCATTATTGGTGCACACAAAGATCTGACGCTGATAAGGTATTTTATTTGTTTCCATCAATAATTCTCCTGAAGATAAACAAGGTTAAACTAGGCGGCAGGATTTTTTGGGCTGTCACGCGCAGCCATGACATAAAGTCAGACACATACCGTAATCGCGGATGAGGATTTTCGACGATCTTTGCAATAAGCCGAGCCACCTCATCTGGATCACGGTTAAGTTTCCTGGTGGCATTTTGTGAAATGGTCTTTAATTTTTGATTGAAGTGAAAATACGGGCTTTGGGGATTTTCAAAATTCTTGGCATAATGCGCATTTTGAGTAAAAATTTTTGTCGGATAGGAGCCCGGTTCTATTAAAACAACCTGAATGCCGAATAGGCCCAGCTCATAATAAAGGCTTTCACTAAAAGCTTCCAGCGCCCACTTGCTGGCATTGTATGCGCCCAAGCAGGGGCTGCTGACCAAACCGGCAACACTGGAAATATTAATGATCTTCCCCTTGCCCTTCTTTCGCATCAAAGGAATGACCTCACGGCAGGCATGCTGGACACCGAAAAAATTGACATCCATCTGGGCACGAATTTCTTCATCCGTTAAATCTTCAAAGAACCCGGCAATACCATAGCCCGCGTTATTGATGAGCACATCGATATGTCCGTGGATTTTTTGAATTTCGTCGATGACATCCTTGATAGTGGAAGGTTTGGTGACATCAAGGGTACGGATATTGGCCTGGGCGTTCTTCTGGGCTAATGCTGTTTCTAAGGGTTCTTTTTTGGACACATCCCTCATGGTCGCCCAAACAAAATGTCCTTGGGAAGCGAGCCTTACCGCAGCCAACAAACCAAACCCGCTGGAGCAGCCGGTTATAAGAATGACTTTTTGACTATCCATAATTAAAGATTGGTGGCTTTTTGGATCAACAAACAGTCAATGAGTGTCAAAGCTATCATGGCTTCAGCCACCGGGACGACCCTTGGCGCTAAGCAGGGGTCATGGCGGCCTTTGACCTGGACATCTACTTCCTGGTGCTTTTCATTAATTGTCTTTTGCAGCTGAGAAATAGAAGATGGCGGCTTTAAGGCGAGGCGTATATTAATGTCTTCACCGGTAGAAATACCGCCCATGATGCCGCCGGAATGATTGGTGGCCGTGCCCACCTTATTATTCTTGAGGACAAAACGGTCATTGTTCACTGATCCGGTCAATTGGCTGGCGCCAAATCCGTCGCCGAATTCGATGCCCTTGACCGTCGCAATGGACATCAAGGCTTGAGCCAAACGCGCATTGAGCTTGTCAAAACAGGGATCGCCTAAACCTGGCGGACAGTTCTTCACGACGCATTGAAGGATACTGCCTAAGGAGTCACCGTTTTTGCGCGCTTCTTCGATCTTGGCGATCATCACTTCAGCTTGTTTAGGGTCAGCGGTACGTACGGCATTTTGTTCAATGGATTTATAATTAATATCCTTGGCATAAATGTCCCCAACCGCCATGGTATAAACAATGATCTCAACCTTGTGTTTCGCCAGTAATTTCTTGGCTACAGCACCTGCAGCCACACGACAGGCAGTCTCACGTCCGGAAGAACGCCCGCCTCCCCTATAGTCACGGATGCCATACTTGGCCATATAACTAAAATCAGCATGCCCCGGACGGAACACGTCTTTGATGTTCTCATAATCCTTGGAACGCGCGTCCGTATTGCGGATAAGAATGGCCAACGGCGCACCGGTAGTCTGACCTTCAAAAATGCCGGAAAGGATCTCGGCGCGGTCAGGCTCATTGCGCTGGGTGGTGATCTTGCTTTGCCCGGGCCTTCGGCGGTCGAGATCGATTTGAATATCTTTTTCAGATAACTGCAGCTTAGGCGGGACGCCATCGATCACCACACCCATGGCGGCCCCGTGGCTTTCGCCAAAGGTGGTGATCCGAAAAAGTTGTCCGAACGAATTTCCAGCCATATTATTTATCCGTTACAGCGCCCTCGGAGGCACTTGTTACCAGTTTAGCATATTTTGCCAAAACGCCGCGGGTATATCTGGATTTTGGTTGCTTCCATGCCTTTTGGCGTTTTTTGATCTCTGCCGCCGGTAGATCTAACGTGATCTTTCGTTTAATAGCATCAATGGTGATCTTGTCCCCATTTTTAACAATACCTAAAAGTCCGCCGCTAAAAGCTTCGGGAGTGATATGCCCTACGACAAATCCATGGCTGCCGCCGGAAAAGCGTCCATCCGTGATCAAAGCCACATCCTTGCCTAGTCCCCGCCCTGAAATGGCTGATGTGGGTGAAAGCATTTCACGCATCCCAGGTCCGCCGCGCGGGCCTTAATAACGGATCACGATCACGTCACCTTTGATGATCTTGCCGTTCAATATGGCTTTCAACGCAGTTTCTTCAGATTCAAAAACCTTGGCCTTACCAGTAAACAAGGTACCTTCTTTACCAGTGATCTTGGCAACAGCCCCTTCCGAGGCCAGATTACCGTAGAGCATGACCAAATGACCTTCTTTTTTGATCGGATTATCAAACGGACGGATGATCTGCTGGCCATCCTGATAAGGCTTAACATCTTTTAAATTGTCACGCACCGTCTTACCGGTCACCGTCAGGCAGTCGCCATGCAACAATCCTTTGTCCAAAAGCATTTTCATTAAGGGCAGTAAACCGCCAATAGCGGCTAATTCTGCCGCGACAAAACGGCCGCTGGGCTTTAGGTCTGCCAGAACAGGTGTTTTCTTGCCGATGCGGGTAAAATCTTCCAGGGTCAATTTGACCCCGGCGGCATAGGCAATACCGATCAAATGCAATACTGCATTGGTGGAACCGCCCAACGCTGTTACCACGGTAATGGCATTCTCAAAAGCTTTTTTAGTCATGATATCGCGTGGTTTAATATTCTGATTCAATAAATTTAAGACTGCCCCGCCGGCATTATAACAATCCAGTTGTTTTTCCCGGGAAACCGCAGTCTGCATGGAACTATTAGGAAGGCTCATGCCCATGGCTTCAATGGCACTGGCCATGGTATTGGCCGTATACATCCCTCCGCAGGAACCCGGTCCGGGAATAGCACAAGATTCAATATCTTTAAGTTCTTGATCCGTGATCTTTTTGGCCGCGTGTTTACCTACGGCTTCAAAAACCGAAACGACGTCCAGGTTCTGGCCATTCAAACAGCCGGGCAGGATCGTTCCGCCATAGACAAACACCGACGGACGGTTTAAGCGGGCCATGGCGATGAGACAGCCGGGCATATTCTTGTCGCAGCCGCCCAATGCCACCAAACCGTCAAAGCCTTCACAGCCGGCAACGGTCTCCACGGAATCGGCGATCACTTCACGGGACACCAGGGAATACTTCATCCCTTCCGTGCCCATAGAAATACCATCGGCAACAGTGATCGTCCCAAAAATGATCCCCTTGCCTCCGGCGGCGTCAGTGCCTTCCACCGCTTTTAACGCAAGCTTATCAATATGCATATTGCAGGGGGTCAACATGCTCCAGGTGGAAACCACACCGATCTGGGGCTTTTTAAAATCCTCATCTTTAAATCCGGTGGCCCGAAGCATAGACCGGTTTGGCGCCCTATCATTGCCGTCGACAACAATAGAAGAAAATTTCCTTATATCCGACATATCTAACCCCTTAAAAGCCATGAATGCTGGTTGTTGATACGATCTTCATACGCGGTGATCTTGTCTTGAAATTGCATGGTCCATCCGATGCTGTCCAGCCCCTTAAGCAGGCATTCCTTGTTAAAAGCATCGATCTTAAATGAGTAGGTCTTTTTTCCCGCGGTGACTGTTTGCAGAGGAAGGTCAGCGCTGATCACGGCCCCTTTATTTTTCCCGACGAAAGCAAATATCTCGTCGATTTCTTTGGATTTTAAGGGTACGAGCAAGATCCCGTTCTTGACACAATTATTATAAAAAATATCTGCGAATGACGGTGCAATGATCAATTTAAACCCAAAATCCCCTAAAGCCCAGGGCGCGTGCTCGCGGCTGGAACCGCAGCCAAAATTGTCCCGCGCCAATAACACCGTGGCCTTGCGATAGGGTTCCTGATTTAATATAAAATCCGGGTTCTCTTTTGTCCCCTCGTAATCGGTATAACGCCATTCATGGAAAAGATGTTTGCCAAAACCGGTCTTTTCGATCTTCCTTAAGAATTGCTTGGGAATAATGGCATCTGTGTCAACATTGACACGGTCTAATGGTGCTGCGAGGCCTGTATGTATTTTAAATGGTTGTAATGGCATATTCCTCTCTCAACTATTAAATGTCCTGATATCCGTGATCTTGCCCGTTAGCGCAGCGACGGCAGCCATTTCAGGGCTCATCAAATGTGTACGGCCGCCAGGCCCCTGCCTGCCTTCAAAATTACGATTACTGCTGGAAGCACAGCGCTCGCCTTTTTTTAATTGATCATCGTTCATACCCAAACACATGGAACAACCGGCAAAACGCCATTCCAAACCCGCATTGATAAAGATCTGGTCTAAGCCTTCTTTTTGGGCTTGAAGACGTACCCGGCCGGAACCAGGCACTACGATAGCGGTGACACCTGGTGCTACTCTCCTGCCCTGGACGATCTGGGCCGCGGCACGCAGGTCTTCTATACGGCCATTAGTGCAGGAGCCGATAAAAACCTTATCTATCTTGATATCTGATATTTTTGTCCCAGGCTTCAGGTCCATATACGCCAGGGCATTCCTTGCCGACGTACGGTCAACAGCATCCTTCATGGACTCGGGGTCCGGAACAACATCATCAACACTGCTTACCTGCCCCGGAGATGTTCCCCAGGTCACCATCGGCTTGATATCTTCAGCCTTGATGTTCAGGACCTTGTCGAATTTTGCGCCCTTATCGCTGGGCAGGGTCTTCCAATAGGCAATAGCCTTCTCCCAGGATTGTCCCTTGGGGGCAAAATCACGTCCCATCAAATAATTAAAAGTGGTATCATCAGGGGCGATCATCCCCGCCCGCGCTCCGGCTTCAATGGACATATTACAAATGGTCATCCGGGCTTCCATGGACAGGTCCCTTATCGCGGAGCCCGCGTATTCGATGACATAACCTGTGCCTCCGGCAGTGCCGATCCGTCCGATGATATACAAAATAATATCTTTAGAAACAACTCCCTTGCCTAATTTCCCATCGATCTTGATCAGCATGGTTTTAGGCTGGGATTGCTGTAAGGTTTGTGTGGCCAGTACGTGTTCTACCTCAGAGGTGCCGATGCCAAAAGCCAAGGAACCGAAAGCGCCGTGAGTGGCTGTATGTGAATCCCCGCAGACAATGGTCAAACCCGGCAGGGTCAAACCCTGTTCAGGGCCTATAACATGGACGATCCCTTGGTCCTTATCCTCAAAATCATACAATCGGATACCGAATTCCCGGCAATTTTGCGATAACGTGTCCATCTGTGTACGGGAAGTAGCCTCAACCTTGGTAATGTCCTTGGTGCGTGTTGACACATTATGGTCCATGGTAGCCACTGTTTTTTGGGGGCAGCGCACCTTCCTATTGTTTTCCCTTAATGCGGCAAAAGCCTGCGGACTTGTCACTTCATGCACCAAATGCAAGTCTATATATATTAGGGAAGTGTCCCCTTGGGAGTCCCTGACCAAATGATCCTGCCAAATCTTTTCAAACATTGTTTTGCTCATAAATTCCCTCTCATGTTGAATTTTTAATTATATAGAAAGGAACAGCGGATGTCAACGAATGGGGTAATAAAGGCTATGGAGGGAGTTTACTTTAAGATCTTGATGGATTTGCCAATGTTAATGCCTTCAGGGGTCCTCAAGTAGATGACATTCACATGCATCCTGGCGGTTATGGTCTCGGGCATAATGGCTTTCGCATCTGCATCCCAAAGAGTGGTCGTTGGCGTCACAAAGATATGGGTGGTCTTTTTGGCGGAATCGACCACCACTATCTCAGACCTTGTGCCTTTGTTGGGATCGGCCCAGGAAACCGATTTGACCACCCCTCCCATGATCGTATGCGTAATGCTGGAAACAGTGTCAGCCATGGCCAAGTCATCGGCCCATGCCAGCTGGCAGCTGCCGAATAAAATGCATAATGTTATCGTCAAACTTCTCATTCTTTCCTTAAGTTAATTATCAAAATGAAAGGGGAACACAATTGCGTGCTCGTTTATTTTAAATGCCTGCATATTAAATGGTCATTAAAATACAATTAAAATTCTATAACAATCTTCGTTTTATTTTAACCTGATGGGAAGGGACACGGTAAAAACAGTCCCCTGAGGAGAATTGGCTTTGACGTAGATCTTCCCTCCATGCGCCATGGCAATGGATTGAGCGATACTTAAACCTAAACCAAAACCAATCGTACTGCGGGATTTATCAATCCTGTAAAAGCGGTCAAAGATAAAAGGCATTTCATCCTCAGGGATGCCGATACCTGTATCTGTAATATCGATATCCGCATGTTCCTTTTGCTGGCGAAGGTCAATAGCAATCTTCCCGCCGGAAGGTGTGTATTTAATGGCATTGTCGAGGATATTTAAAATCAGCCTTTTAAGCTGGTTTTTATCCGCAAGAACATCCACCGTATGGGCTGTGTTCAGTTGGAGCGTGATATCTTTTTGCAGGGCCAACACCTGGATCGCCTCAACAGCATCCTTGATCAATAAATTCAGATCTATATGTTGCGCGTGAAGTGTCGTTGTTTTCGCATCAAAACGGGCCAAGGTCAAAAGATTTTCCACAATGCCTGCGATGCGGTTGACCTCTTCAAGGCTGCTATGCAAGGCGGATTCATATTCCTCGGGCGAACGCAATTTCTTAAGAGTGACTTCCAGCTCCCCTTTTAAAACCGATAACGGGGTTTTCAGTTCATGGGAAATATCCTCCATAAACTGCCTTTGGGAAGTGAAGGCCTCATCAAGACGGGCGATCATTTGATTGAATGTCTTGGCCAATGATTCTATTTCATCCTTGGTACCCGGGATCTTAAGACGCAGTTTTAAGTTTTCCGCTGTGATCTGATGGATGGTCTCGATCATTTGATCGACAGGCCTGAGTGTCAATTGAACAAGAAAGATCCCGCTGAATCCCGTCAGGATCACCGTTAAAGGCAATAAAAACAGCAATGAGAAGCTCAAATTCCTTAACACATCGTTAAGCTGAGACAAAGGACTGGCCACTTGTACCACATAAGAGAGCCTTTTATTCTCAAGGACCGGGGTCGTGATGATCCTAAAGGATGATGGTTTATCATTCACCAGGAGATTGGAATTCTCAAAATGGTCAGACCCTTTTTTGACCTCATAAAAAATGCGCGGATTAAGATGTTCCGTGGGGATAGACCTGGTGGAAGCGATCGGGTTGCCATGGGCATCAAAGATCCTGACGATGATATTGATCAGGTCAGGGTCATTGATCTTTTCCCCCACCCATCGCTTAGCGATCCTGATGAAATTGATATTGTCTTCTTTGGTAAAATGGACCTTTTTATTGCCTTCGGCGATATCCATGCTTTCAGCTTCCCAGTAGGTATCGATGGATTGCTCGATACCCTTGGCGCGGGAGCGCAAAATATCGTCGGTATCATCAGAGATCTTCAGGTAAATATTATGGTAAAGCACCATCCCAAAGATCAGCAGGGCCAGGGACAGGATAAGCATGTGCCAGAGGACGATCTTAACGCGGATGGACGCAAGGAGCATGATTTACTTTTTTAAGAGATATCCTTTACCGCGCACGGTGTGGATCATTTTATCAGCAAAACCGTTGTCAACCTTATTGCGCAGGTAATTGATATACACATCGATCACATTGGTGAAGGTGTCAAAATTAATGTCCCATACATGCTCGGATATCATCGTGCGGGTGACGATGTTCCCGGCATTTCGCATCAAATATTCCAATAAAGCGTATTCCTTGACAGTCAAGTCAATGTCCTTATCGCCACGGGTGACCTTATGGGTCAACAAATCCAGGCACAGGTCCTCTACCCTAAGCTGAGTTTGGACACGGCTGTCTTTCTTACGCAATACCACCCGTACCCGCGCCAGCAGTTCTTCAAAAGCAAAGGGCTTGGGTAAATAATCATCAGCCCCGGAATCCAGGCCCTTGACCTTGTCTTTGACCGTATCCTTGGCCGTCAGCATTATAATGGGCGTTTGATTGCCTTCCTTGCGCAAGGTGCGGCAAAGAGTCAGTCCGTCTATTTTAGGAAGCATCAGATCAAGGATGATGGCATCATATTCATTGGAACTTAAGAGAAAATGGCCTTCTTCCCCATCATTGGCCACATCAACGGCGTAGCCCTCCTCTTTAAGGCCCCGCTTGATAAATTGGGCAATTTTGACTTCATCTTCAATGACCAGGATTCTCATAAGTTTAAACCATTTTTATAAGTTGTTGGATAAGTTTGTCTATCCCCTCGTTGATCTCACTGATCGTGGCATCAAGCATATAGCAAGGGGTGGTTACGATTTTATTTTCTTGATCGATCACTATACTCTGCGCGTCAGTATTAACAGCAGTTGTTCCCAATCGACGGAACATCGCATTCTTCTCTTCATCATGCCCAAAGGTCACGGTCACGTTCTTCAATACTTTGGCAATGATCACCGGTGATAAACATAAAGCCCCGATGGGCTTGCCTGCCTCATGCATGGCCTTGACACAGACCTCCACTTGAGGCAATACCGTCATTCTATCACCATCCACCCCAAAGGTACAAAGATTATATCCCACCCCGCCGCCACCGGGCATGACCAGGATGTCGAAATCCTTTTGATGAAAATCAGCCAACGGTTTGATCTTGCTGCGGGCAATTCGGGCTGCCTCAAGGAGCACATTACGTTTTTCATGCATCACTTCATTGGTCAAAAAATTAAGCACGCGGGCTTGCGGCACATCCGGGGCAAAACACTGGTATTGATGGCCAGCACGGTCGATATTCAAAAGCGTTAAGACGGATTCATGGATCTCCGCCCCATCTTTATTTCCGCAGCCTGCCAGGACTACGGCAAAACGTAAAGTCTTATTGCCCATCGTTCAATCCCTCCAATAATATAAGGCAGCTGTCAGGGCTATTCCGATGACAAAGGTCAAAATAGCGTTGGGGACAAAGTAGGGATACACCATCAAAAGGATGCCGATCACCATGGGTCTGGCACTTTTTTCCCTTTTCCCATGCATGAAAGCATACCATCCGATAGTACTAAAAATAAACCCGCCCAAAAGTCCAAACCAATTGATCGATCCCCCGTTTAAGGGATTTGAAATACCATAGGAGCTTAAGACAGAATTCAATGTTTGGGCATCAGGCATTAGTTTCTCTCCAAAATAATAACTGGTTGATATTTCCTATTGAGCCAATGCAGGGTCCTGCGCAGGTTCCTTCGGCCGAGCGCTACACAACCGGATGTTGGGTGATCATATTTACGCCAAATATGCATAAAGATGGCACTGCCATTACCTGGAATAACCGGGTGCATATTATATCCGATAACAGCCCCATAAAGATAAAGGTCATCAGGGCGTTTCATCCTTTCAAAGGACCTGGCCGCAGGACTGCCGCTGATCCATTCATTATATTGCATTGACCCTGCATCATCCACCCAAAAATCTTTATCCGTTGCCTGACGGTAAACAAGGCCGGTATCGATCCAAGGGGCATAGCCGAAAGCAGGGCCGATCAGATATATTCCTGACGGGGTCTTGCCATCCCCTTCCCGTTTCTCACCGGCCGCGGCAAGGCCATTTTTGCCGATCACCGCACTGACAAAAAATACCCGACGCCAACTGCTCTTCTGCCTTTGCCACGCGCTTAGATTTGCTTGATCAACGGATCTTTGAATCGGAGTGACAAGAATGGCCTGTTCGATGGCAGGATCTAGACCCCCTAATGATCGGGGAGTGACACTAGAACATCCCTGCGCAACCAAGAGACTTAGAAAGAGGATTAATTTCATGTCAATAACTGTTTCTTTGACCATTTCATTTTGGTATCGATACGAGCGGCATTTTACCAAAGATCTTGAAATAATTAACCAACAACTGTTGTTTTATGGGATCACGGAAAAAATCTTTACGAATAAAAAGAGAAGAACCTGATCCCTGAAAAATAATAAGATAATTAGCATTGACCTTCATCTCTTCAAGTGTGATGCGGGGCCCAATAAAATTCGAAAAATTTGTTCTGTAATTATCAAAATAAATAAACGCATCCGGCAGGATTGTTTTATCTTCTTGGAGATCCCAAATCCTATTTTGTAGTTTCATGCCATAGGCAAATGAGCTAAGATTATAACGATCATCCATCGTTGCTATATGGCAGCTTATTGGCTTAGGGTCATCCATCGTCAAATAATCCAAAGCTCCCCACACAGACGGACCGATTTGATCGATATTTTGATTAAGTAGGTCAATGCGGTTTCTGCGGTATCTGGAATCCCTGCTTTGGTTTAAATATAAAACAGTAAGAACAATAAAAATAATACACAGAACTTTTATCGCCTTTCTAAAGAAGGCCATTCGATCAAAAAGCATCATCACTTTCCCCAAAGCCAAAAGTCCTATGGCAACAACAAACAACGAATAGCGGACCACATTATTTAGATCTTGCCAAGAAACAAACATCAATTGCCCTATACCTATAACTAAAGGTGAATACATCCAAAAATCGAACCTGTCTTTTAATTTGATGGACCGTATCCAAACATAAAACCATGCTGGCAATGCCAATCCCCAAAAAATCAGGCCATACCCCCCATTTAGCGTTCCCAAACCAGGGTCCTTCCATAAATATAATATTTTGGAAGGTATAGCCTTCAATATCCCACCTAGATCAACATTGCTTGAATGAGTAGTGTATATATTGAGACTGTTGTCGGAAAAGGGCATGGGATAAATTGGCGTTTTTAAGACCAAGAAATTGCGCAAATACCAAAAACCACCAGCGATCAGGAAAATGACGATAAAACCCAACCAATATTTTAAACGTACTGGCCTTCTCATGGATAAAAAGGGAAAGGCCATCAGAATAAAAATAATTTCATTATATTTCATCCCCCATAAAAGCCCCGCCGCCAGCGCAGTAGAATAAAAATATATTAATAGACCAGACCTATAATACATTCCCGCACAATACAACACGATCAAGAAAAAAACGGAAATGATAATATCAATATCACAACTACCCATCTGGAACAATACAACAGGGGTCAACAAAAATAAAAAACTGATAAATAAAGCAATCTTTGGATGTATGCCCATCATCCTTGCCAATCCGTAAAGAACAACGCCGCCTCCAAGCGCCACTATCAATTGAACGCTATCAACTAATTGCTGGCTATGAAGAAAGATGGCCGGCCACAGGAATAAAAGTTCGGCATTTTCAGGAAAAGCAAAACGACTGTTAATTTCAACAGGCAATAAAAATATTTTATGGTTAATGATATACTCGTAAATAGCCGGCAGATGATATGTCACTTCGTCAAAGTGCCTGGACAGGTAAAAATAAATGGTCCTGGATACCCAAATAAGAACAAATCCAAGAATAAGGAGCAAGATCTTATTATCGGGGGAGGACATAGTGCCTATCGCGTTGACAATTTTCTGATACTCCTTCTTCAAAATGGCGGGTATACTTTTAATGGAACCCCATGCGCATAAGATCATTACCAATGCGATAAGAATATTAAAGGAATTCAAGAAAGGCAAATAAAGCAACCCGGCAATTCCAAGATACAGCTCGGTAAGTATTATTTGAGCACAGCCAAATAAGCCAGCAAGGATAATAATCTGATGCGGACTGTCAAGCTTAAGCCTGATGAAGAGAAAATAATAAGCAATAAAAACAGATACTGTAACGATCAATAACAGGGGCATATTTTATTGAAAATGAAAAGAATACTGTATGAATGACCATAGGGCCTTGTTCATAGAAGGAAGATTTCTCATTCCCTACCAATATGACCGTCCGTTCCAACATAATTGAAAGGCGATCATTCCAGCCATAAAAATCGATAATAACAAACAATTGATGGTTTGCTTATTGAGCATTCCCTATCCTTTGCCCATTCGGGAGGACATCCAGTTCTTCCCACCAAGAATACGCGCGACCAACATACTGCTCACATTGTCCCCGATCGCGTTAACCATTGTCGCGGGCGGATCGACCAAGGTGCCTATCATGGAAATGATAGGCATGGCGATGATGGGAAAACCGTAAAGGGTGACGATCATCAATTCTCCCAAAAATCCCCCGCCGGGAATGCCGCTCATCACCGTGCCGCTTAAAAGGGCCACCCCGACGGCCGTGACCATGGCCCAGGGGCTGTTGAAATCCATATGGAACAAACCGAAAAGCACGGCCGTTTTAAGCACCGCGGAAAGGCAGGAACCATCCATGTGAATAGTTGAGCCAATGGGAATGACCATCTCGCGGATATCCGCCGGCACACCGACGCGTTCGGCAGCTTCCAAATTTACCGGGATGGTGGCCATGCTGCTGCTGGTGGCCAAGGCTGTCACTGCCGCGGGCATGATATTGGGCCAAAAAACCTTTAGCCCCTTTTTGCCTGCGGCTAAAAAGACATAAAATGAAAAACCGATAAAAAAATAGGCGATGGCCACCGGATAATAGATCGTCATGGCCCGCACGTAGGTGCCCAGTAATTGCGGCCCCAAGACACCGATAAGATAGGCAAAATAAGCCCCTAATCCGATGGGCGCATAAAGCATGATATACGCGATCGCCTTCATCATCACAGCATTGCCGGACAATAAGAATTGGGTGAACACTTTAGAGCTTTCCCCCAGCGTGCAGGCGCTAAGGCCGATCAACAAAGCAAATACGATAAGGGCCAGCATGTTCTTTTTGGAAAAAAGGTCGGAAAAATCAGCAACTGTGAACGCTTTGACGATCTGGTCGGAAACATTGAGCTGTTGGAAATGGATATTACTGGGCAAGGCGATATTGATCCCTTGTGCCGGCGGGTAGATCTTGACGGCGATCAGCATAAGGACAGAGGCTATAATTCCTGTTACGGTAAATACCACCATCATCCATAAGATGATCTTCCCCAGCCTCTTGATATTGTTCATGGCCGCCACGGCGGAAGAAATGGAAAAAAAGACCAATGGAACCACGATAGTAAACAAAAGGTTCAGAAAAATATCGCCGAAAGGCTTAAAAATCACCGCTTTTTCCTTGAAGACCAATCCCAGGATACAGCCAATGGAAATTGCACCTAGAAGTATCATCGAAGAAGCATATTGGCGCGGTAATCGCATTTACACAACCTTCCCAAGCAGTCTTCCCTTGACCATATTAAAAATTTGAAAAACGAAATAAATCGCCGGTAATAAAATGAAATACATAAAAACCTGTATAAAACGATCCATGCCGAATATCAAGACAACAATAAGAAAAAGGTTTAAGAAATATAATAATGGATATGTGGGGACCTTACCTTTATTTTCTTTTCTAAAATACGCCATCACATAAAAACCCAGGAACGCTGGTATCCATAGGTAAGCCTTATTGAACTTAAAACCAAAAAATAATTTTCTCTTTAACATGACAGGCACCTGGTCCTTATAACGCACCAGAAACGCCCCGAGCTTTTCGGCTGCCGGCCTTGCTTTAATACCCGGCTGGTTATAAAAGAAGTAATCCCTTTGGGCCTTGTTAGATGATTTACGCCATTCCGGGCTCCAATGGCCCGTCATGATGGTCAATTCATTATACGCATCCAATATACAATATTCATTACGCGTCGTTACAAAAACTAATTTCTTATTTTGATACGAGGCAAATAAACTCCACGACATGACCAAAAGCAATAGGCCCAATAAAAACGCCCCCCATCTTTTGATCTTTTCTTCAATGCTCATAAAGGCAGTCAATCGATGCAAATAAAAACCGCACAATACCGGCATAAAAACTGTTAGTTCCTGGACTAATAACAAGACACCTAAAGCAATCCCCACTATAAATGAATTGAACGTTGTTGTGTCCCCTTCCCAAATCATATAAGGGACTAAAAATAATACCAGCAAGAACAAGAGCAAGGTCTCCGTCATCAAGACCGTTGGATCAGGGCAATAATAAACCGTATAGATGAATGCCGCTATCAGTCCCGCCCAACATCCGGACCAAGACCAATACATAAAACCCATGATGGGCAAAAAAGCAATAGCTGCTGCCAAAAGAACAGCTTGCAGTTCTCTCACAGAGATCGGATGTACGCCGGTTATTTTATAGACAAGGGACAGGAAAACCGGATATCCGGGTTCCCGGTAAAATGGGTTTCCGATGGGACCGTTGAACTTATAGCCTTTACCGAGAACCAAATGGACCGCCAAAGCGTGATATTCCTTATCATCGGTTTTTAATTTCGAGTCATCGGTAAAAGTGTAGTTTAAAAAAAGAAAGGTCAATGCCGCAGCAAAGACCAATAAAGCAGAACAATAAATTCTAAGGGGAATTTTAATACCTGTTCCTTCCATGGGCTAAATCTATAACCAACCACAAAAAGCAAAGGCACAGATGCTCTTGGCATCCATGAGCTTGCCCTGAGCGATGAGTTGCCGTACCTTAAGCCTGGTCATCGGCATGATATCAATGACCTCATATTCTTCCCGATGGGCCTGGGTCATGACGAGCTCTTGGGCCTTGAAGACATGGATGATCTCCGTCGAATAACCTGGCACCGGATAGATCGAGCCCAATTTGGCAAGCTTCTTAGGCTTAAGGCCTGTCTCTTCCCAAAGTTCCCGGCGGGCACAGGTGGCAATGGACTCATGGGGGTCAAGCGTACCTGCGGGCAATTCATAAATATATTTCTTAAGGGCCGGCCTGAATTGGCGCATCATGACAACCGTCCCCTTGTCCAAAAAAGGGACTATGATCACAGCACCGGGATGGTCAATATAGGTAATGCGGATGGTACGCCCATTGGGCAGTTTAACGGCCTGGTCTTGTTTGACAACAAGTTTGCGTCGTGCCATTTTATGATACCGGTATTGTTTGGGCCATGCTCGGACGCTGAGAGATCAATTCAAACCATTTTAACACGTCCCCCTGTACTTTCAATAAAGGCAGACGAAAATGGATATAATCAATAGCCGAGGCAACGGCAATGGATGCCAAATTAAACTCATTGAGTTTTGGTAAATTCATTTCTATATATCTATAAGCTGATCTGATATTCACTTCCATCGTATCGGTAAAATCCCTGTGAAAATCCTGGGGATGCCGGACTTTTTCCATATAAAGATTGATGGCCGTGGTCATCAGATCATCGGCAAATGCCTCCCATTTAAGGACCTCCATGCGCTTGACGGCATCAAGAGGGATCATCAGGGCCTTATTGTTAAGACCATCCAAATACTGGCAAATGACAGGACTGTCATAAACCGCGACCCCATTATTCAATATCAGCGTCGGTACCTTTCCCAGCGGATTGGCATCCAAAAGCCCCTGGGATTTTTTCTGCAGGTTTTCATCGACCAACTCAAGATTGATCCCTTTTTCCAGGGCAATGACCCTGACCTTTCGGGCATAAGGCGAACGTTTGGTATAAAGTAATTTCATGAGGAACCCTTTCATTGAGAGGAATTTTGCTGAAGTTCAACAACCACCCACGAGGCATTGTCCAATGGGAAATTCCCCAAGGAAGTCCTGGCACTGGCGAGGATCTTTTGAGGATACCCCAACAATTTTAAAGGCACCTTGATCGTGACCTCTTTGGGAGTCCTACTTACTTCCACCACTGATTGCGGCAGTCGTTCGTGTTGATCATAGACGCTGAAACTTAAAACACCCAATCGGACATTGATCTTTGGCATTTGGCCAAAAGGTATTCGATTATTATAACCGAAGAAATAAATTGAAGCTTCCACGTCCTCTGCCAGCGGCTTGGAGAGCCCGATCGTGACGACGAGTGCTTCAGGCTCCCATCGCAGTGATTTCCAATCGACCCCAACAAAGGCGGAACGCTCCCTGTCATTCAATTCTTCCGGCAATTCCATGGTTGATGTGAGTTTCTTCTGGGCCGAAAACAATGTGGCATTCTCACTCAAATGCAGTTTTAGCGGCGGAGAATCACCAAAAAGTTCATTATATTTGACAAACGACAACAAGTACCTCGGACTTGAGCGGTATTGAGTGACATGTGCTTGAAGTGCCGCCCTTTTGGTTTCAAGCTGTTGTTCGCTCAAACGCAATTCCCTCCATTGCTCCTGGCTGGCCAAGGCCTCAGGCGGTGTATTATCAGTTTCAGGATGAAAACCTTTGATCTTAGGCCATGTCAGATAATGGATAAGATACGGATATAGAGGGACATTCATCCCCTCATCCCAAAGGGCTACGCGCAAATATAAATACAGGGACAAATGGTCTCCGTTATGGTCAGCCGGATGTGAAACAAAGATCTTAGTGGGCTTAAAGTCCCTTAAAATGGACTGAAGGTCCTGAAGAATATCTTCCCCTTTATACGGCGCGCCAAACCGGTAGGCATCTTTATAAGGAACAGCGATCACACGTGTCATAAGGCTTCTATACGCGGCCTGTTTGTTCCAATGGAAGTACCACATATTAAGTGTTCCAAAATCCGGATAACCTAAAAATATCAAATTTTCTTTACTTACTCCCAGAATATGGGCCGCATTGACCGCTTCATCATGCCGCACTAATCCCATGGTCTCGACAGCCCCCGGAAAAACAACCGGGTGTTTACGATAAAGCAAGAAAGACCATTGATTACTGTCTCCGTAAGTAAAATAAACGATCTTGACAGGGTCTTTTAAGGCCACCGCTTGCTGGATCACACCTCCTGCCCCTAAAACCTCATCATCCGGATGAGGTGACAAGACCAAAATACGGTCCAAAGGAGTGATGATCACCTTGCCTAATTTTACGTCGGCAAAAGCAATTGAACCCAAGACCATGAATAAAACCATGGCCAAGCTAATGGGTCGAAAATGTTTTGACATACAATAAAGATTGATAATGTTCCTCCTTCCCATCCCTGATAAGCACCATCGGATTACGTTCTTGGACCGTGAAACCCAGGGATTCAAAAAAAACACCGGCAGGTTTATTTCCGTCATGCACAGACGCGGCTAATTGAAAGATACCCGCTTTCGATGCATGGTCAACCAGGGTGTTGACCAATTGCCGCCCTATTTGCTGGCCACGAAAATCCCCGGCAATACCGATATGTAAATGTCCCTGATGGCTATGGAACGAACCTTTTCGCCACACCAGGAGCCTGCGCCAGTTCTTTAATACTCCCTTCAAGAGCTGGTGGACCTCAGGCTTGAAAAAGACCCCTCTTTTAAAAGCTTTGACTAACAAAGCTGGAAATAATAGCCAAAATTGCACTAAACCATACCGGCGATTATCCAAGCACCCATTGACATATCCTACCAGGCGACCGTCACAGACAGCCACAAAACTTGACCAAGGCTCATAATCCGAATAATACTTAGTCAATAAGTCCGCCGCAACATCACGGTCTGGAAAAAAATTCTCAATTGGGCCTCCCCGGTCTGCCACATCGCAGCAGAGTGTACGCAAAGCAAGGCGGTCCCCTTGTTCATAAGGTCTAATATTTATATTATTCATAAAAAATTTATGAGAGAATAATAAATACTTATGTATCGCACGTCAAGGATAATTACTATAGCGCTATTAATGAGCTTCTGCTGTTCATCCATTATCCAAGCAGAAAGCTCGATGATCGACCGTATCCAACAAACAGAAAGCACCATGGTAACTGTCAGGACTGAACTGATCAGGACCATGCCAGGTTATCCACCCCAAACAGCTACTTATTATAGGACAGCTGCCGGGATCATCATAGACCCGTCCGGTATCATTGTAACAAACACGCATACAATTATACATGCTCCTTTTATATTTGTTATCCTGCGTGACGGCACCAAATTGCCTGCCAATGTCCTTTTTGCTTCGGGTGAATTTGATTTCAGTTTCCTCAAGATCGAAGCGCCGTATCCCCTCAAAAGCGTCCGCTGGGCGGATTCTTCACTGGCAAACATCGGAGATCCTATTATTGCGATCGGTAATGCAGATCTTGATAATCAATCCATCATGGGAGGCCATATCAAAAGCATCCTGCAGAGCCAATCGACCATGACCAATGATTTCCTGGAATTGGACCTTGACCTGTTCCATGGGGACAGCGGAGGGCCCATCTTGGATGAGCAGGGACGGCTATTGGGGATCATCATGGCCAAACGCGAATCCCAGGAAAACTCAAGCCTGGCCATCGCCTCCAATAAGATCCACCAACAATATTTGCAATATAAAAAAAATATGCCATAATCCTTTTACTCCTATGAACAAAAAAAATAAATTTTGGCCGTGGGTGGTGGCTTGGGTGGTGTTGGTCACCCTTAGCTCTTACATCCGCCTTTATCCTTTGCGCGCGCATATGTGGGACGATGCCCGCGACAAAGCGACATTGATGGTCATCTACAATATCAAGCAGACCTATCTCAAGCAATTTATTGAAGAAGCGCCAACGATGCCTCCTGCCCTGGCCGACCATATGGCCGACGAAAAACTCAATGAAACCATGCATAATGATAAACAAAAGATCATGGATGCCATCAACAGGGTCACATTAAGCCTGGCCAGTCAATCCAATGAACCTCAAAAGATCTATCTCCTGGAATCGGATCCATTTGATTTTTATAATTTAACCGAGAATATCGTCACCAAAGGGCGCATCGCGGATACTATTAAAGGAAGTAAATACTTTAATCCCCTCATGTGTGCCCCCTTTGGCTTTTGGCAGCCTTTTACCCTGCACCCTTATTGGGGTTTTGCGATCTACAAATTCCTGCAGCTCTTTGATGGGAACATACCTCTGATGTCAGCGGTGGCTTATACGCCGCTATTTACCTACTCTTTGATATTGATCGCATTTTTATGGGTCTGCCGGGTGCTTAATTATTCGGTGATCGCTTCATTTATAGGGGCCTTGTTCTTGGTCATGGCGCCCATCAATCTTAAACGGGGAGCTTTAGGCTGGTACCGGACCGATCCCTACAATATTCTTTTTCCTTTATTACTGCTGGGTTGCCTGTTTTTAGCGTTAAGGGCCACGTCAAAGAAAGAAAGCTATCTATGGGCGGTCATTTTTGGGATCACCCTGTCGATCTATGCGTTATTCTGGCAAGGCTGGGGATTATTGTTCTTTATGGGCATGGCCTGTGCTGTAGGAACGGCTGTCTATAATTTTTATTTAAAAAAGGACAACGTCCATGCCCGCCAGAATTTAATGTTCTTATCCATATTTATTGCCACCACCCTGCTGATCGTAAGTCTATGCTTTTCCTTTCAAGATTTCTTCATCCTCTTCAAGGAAGGTTTCGGCGAATTAAGAAAATTCACCCATCGCGGCCTGGATTTATGGCCCAACCTGTTCATGACCGTCGGTGAATTGAAAAAACCGGGTTTTCTGCATCTCACCGGCCAAGTCGGCGGCCCCATTCTTATGTTACTGGCCTTGGGCGGCTGGGTCTATAGCCTGCGCACGGCCTTCAGGAATTTCCGTCAAGCCCACGCCATTGACACATTGATCTTGACGATCTTTCTTTTAGTAACCATGACCCTTGGTTTAAACGGGGAAAGGTTCATCCTTTTTACCACCATCCCTCTTAGCATCTTGTCTGCCGCGGCGGTCAACCGTTTTATCAGTATGCGTTCCATTGGCCTGCCATTGGCCGGGATATTGGCTGTCCTGGTCCTTTTTAATGCTTCCCGGGACATCCAAATGGTGTTGACCCCCATTTATAATTCGACATGGGAAGATGCGTTGACCAAAATCAAGACTGATACGCCAACGGACAGCATTGTTAATACCTGGTGGGCCCCCGGACATTTTATCAAGGCCATAGCTCAGCGCAGTGTGCCCTTTGACGGGGCTTCGCTCGACCAGGGTGCCGTAGGTTATTGGATGGCCAATATGTTCTTGTCCCAGGATGAAGCCCAGTCTCGCGGGATCTTGCGGATGATTAATGCCAGCGGCAATACGCCCGCGGAATATCTTGTCCGCTGCGGATTAAAACTTTCGGATGCCGTCACGTTGCTCTTGAGTATCGTTTCTGAAGATAAAACCGATGCCGCCCAAACGCTCAAAGGCATTCTCCCCGATGATCAGATCCAAACCCTTTTATCCATGACCCATGATAAGATCCCGCATAGTTATATTTTAGTCTACACCGAGCTTGTAGATGATACGATCATGATCGCCTTTACCGGGCGCTGGAACATTAAAAAGATCGAAGAGATCAATGCCAACCCCGAAATGCTGCATGATGTGCCTGGCCACAACTCGCCTGATTTTATCAATTATTTATGGTATACGGTGGGAGGGCCGCCCAAGTACAGTGAAGTCCTGGGGCTGATGGGAGAAAATAAACATCAATTACTTTTCCGTGAAGACCTGACCATTGACCTGGATACGATGGACGCTTCCATCAAGTCCTCCCAATACGGTGAAGGCCAGCCGATGAGCGTCATCTACCTGAAAGATGGCAAGGTCATGGAACATGTCAATCCTCAAGGCAGCCTGAACTATTCCGTGGTTTTATTCCAGCAAGAAGGCCAATACGGCGCCAGGCTTATGGACCGCTCCCTGGCTAATTCTTTGATCATGAAACTTTATTACTTCGACGGACAGGGCCTGAATTATTTCAAACCGCTTGTTCTAAGCCGTGACCTTACCGGCCGCACCCGGATCAAAGTCTTCAAGGTCATTTACTAATCATTGTTATTAATAATCTGACAATTTACCGCGCAGATGCACCTTGGTGCCCGTCGGTTTATCAGGGGTGGGGGCCAGCGGGCCTAAACCGGGGGGCGGCTGGGATGGATTGCCAAGGCCGGTATCAACGGAAGTGTTGACGACACTATTCTCCCGCAAGGACTTCTCCAGGCGGCCAGCCAGTTCATCTTCTCCCAGCTCATACAATTTCGTGATCATGTCCATGGCCTCGGAGCGTTGATTGCTCGCAAAATAGGCCTGACCCAAACCGTAATATATTTTACTGTCCTTGGTGGTCTTCAAAACCATTTTAAAATATTTAATAGCGGTTACCGGCTTTGACCTGACGAGTAAATTGATCCACGCCAGACATAATTGAGAACTGCTGATCGTCGGGTCTACCATCAACGCTTTTTTAAAATATATTTCGGCATTGTCCACGTCCTGGCGGCTGTAATAGATCCGTCCAAGGTTATCATAGGCCAGGGCCAGCTTAGGGTCATAACTAATGGCCTTCTTTAAATATTCAATGGTCTTATTTTCATCCCCTGAGGCCGCCTGATTAGCCAGGGCCATCCCATTATAGGCCGGAGCAAAGGTTGGAACAGTTTTGATGATCTGCCCATAAAATTCAATAGCCTGGGCATACTGTTGTTTATTATAAGCATTAACCGCTTTTTCATAAAGGTCCCGAAGGCCTTCCATCTGGGCAAAAACCGGGACACATTGAATTAATAGGAATAAACAAAGACAAAAAATTAATTCAATGTGTCCCGGTTTTTTAAGGCTTAACCGGCGCGGCAGCTGTTGAGCTATTATCATTTTGGGCCTTGGGTGGCATGGGTTTAAGTGTTATCACGACCTTCTCAATGGTCATGGCAGCTTTGATCTCATTGGTATCAGATTTCTTGCCGCTAAAATTGAACTTATCGACCTTCATCAGGTCTGTGTCCGCGTTGATCGCGTGCATAAATGAAATAATATCCGGCAATTCACCGGAACATTCCAGGTCAGCCTGGTATTTCCAATAATCCGTGTCCTGCTCTCCCGGATTAGGATTGATCTTGATCAAATTGACCTTCATTTGGCTGGCCAAGCTTTGGATCTTATTGAGGAAGGCCGCGATCGTCTCATTTTCAGTCAATATTTTTTTAGTCAAGAAAGGATTGATCTCCTTGCTCTCCTGGATGATGCGCTTTTGATACTTCAAAAAATGCATGTCCTGCTTGATGGTCGCTTCTTCCTTGGTGATCTCCTCTTGGATCGTGGACAAACGCGTCATTGTAGGGTCGATCAATAATCGGTCAAAAAGGGCCGCGATCACGAACACCACGGCAGCCACCAATAATTTCTTTTGGTTATCATTAAGGCCAGCGATGAATTTATTGATCTCGTTCATGCCCCTCCTGTGCCGGCTTGGGTACCTGTGGCCGTGGCATCGGTGACAGAGTGAAGTTTAAACTCAATGTTAAAGGAAGCGACATCCTTGCCATTGTCCTTTTTTGTTGCGGTTGATTTAAGCTTAGCCTCCTTGAACATGGAGGAATCATCGATCGATTTGACATAGGAATACACCAGCGCCATGGTCTCCGATATGCCGTCGATGGTGATAGTACCGTCATCATCAACGGCAATATTGTTCAGGTAGATCGTATGCGGGGTAATGTCATAAAGCCCATTGATGATATTCAAGGACAACATGCGGCTCTTGATATAATCGTGCACCAGCTTGGTCTTTAACATCTTCTCCTCAAGCATCTTGACCTGTGCAATTTGGGGAGCATAATGTTCCCGTAAATTCTTATTTAAATACGTGTCCTTAAAATAAATATTGCTCATGATCATGGCACCGATGATCGCCATGATGATGACCGCGGCAACACCGGATTTGCTCACTTCCTGGCTTTGACGGTCCACCATTTTCTTTAGGACCATCTCTTCAGGCATCAGGTTGATCTCGCATTTTGACACTGTTGACGCCGGGGCCACCACATCCAGATAGGAATCATCATCCTCATCGCCCTGTATTTTCTTGCGCAGGTCCGCAGGTCCCTTGATGAAATCTGTGTAAACCTTGACCTGAAGGTCGATCTTCAAATTTTCTTTGAGGGCCGGCAGAATGGCCATGACCGCCGGATGGCCGGTGGTCACTACATAAGCCGACGGCGCTTGATTGCCGTCTTCCTGCATAAAGGCATCCATGGATTTCTTGATCTCTTCCTGCAGTTTCGCTGAAACATCCCCTCCTTCTTTGATCGCTTTGATACCAACGGGGATATGCCTTTCGAAAAGCAAGGACCCCTTAGCAATGACGATGTAACTGGCGGCATTGAGTGAAAAATCAATGATGCCGCGGGTCTCGTCTTTCTTGATATTTAACGCCTTGGCATAAAAGCGTGCCTGGGCTTCCGGGGCAAAAATGATCTTCTCCGGTTCCAGCCCCGCCCTTTCTAAGGCCTGGACCCTTTCCTTGACAATGTCGCGATGGACGATCACCATCAGTAAACGGGTATTGTTGGAAGCATTCATGCCTAAATTGATATAGCTGATCAATACCTCTTCCCGGGAATAGGGCGTGTGGCGGCTGGCTTGTAAATTAATGATCGATTTGATCTCGTCAGGGTCTGCGGAGGGGACTTCAATATTCTTGGCAGTGACAGCGCTTGCCGGGATGACACAGACCACCGGAAGCTTACGGTTAAAGGGAGCCAGCACGGCCTTTAGCGCATCAATAGCTTCGGGAGAACCGGGCAATGCCGTAAAGGATGCGCGGGCTGCCTTTTCCAAATTTTGGGATGCGCTGGATTGAACAGCCTTGATAATGCCATCATTGATCGAAATGCTCAAAAACTTTTTATCTGCGCCGAACATGGTTGCTCCGGGGATTTGATTTTATTATAACTTTTTTTGGGACTTACCATTAAAAAAAATATTTTATCTCTCTTTCCAATAGACGATTTTATCGTCTCGGGAAGAATAAACCGCCCGTACTGTCCTTGTCGTTGGCTTATTGGAAAGCTTTCCCGTAGCCTCAATAAAATAATAATAGGAATTCGCACCTAAAACCCCCTTAGCATTCAGGGAATCGATCAAGCGTGTCTCATCCAAGGTCAAAGCAACCACGGCATTTATATCCGCCGCGATCTCAAAGGTCTTGGTAAAAACATGGTCATCCCCTGTTGCTTCTATCCCGTCCTTGCCGCGGCGAAACCTGAAGATCTTGTCCGCCAGTGCTTCGGAGATGCCCAAGGCCTCAAGAACTTCTTTTGAGGCCGTATTGATATTCACTGCCCCTTGGCCGTAGACCGTCACATAAGGTGCTATTTTGTCAAAAGTCGCTTTATCCACTCCCTTAACCAACAATATCTCATCCAAATTTTCATAAGGGGCATTCTTTTTAAGGTAAGGATACTGCAAATTGGCATAATAATCGTCGCTGAAAAAACCATTGATCTCGCTCTCACCATAAAGCCGCCAATCCAACAGGGAACGCGCCAGCTTGGTCGCCTGCTCTTCATTGAGTGAAAGCGCATTGGACAATAGAGCGATCAAGGTCATGGGGTCGGTCTTGTTGAGATTGATCTTGCTTTCTTCATCCACCACTCCCCAGCGCAACTCAGTATCTTTATCCCCTGTTGATATAAGATAGCCGACACCGGCACTGTCATATTTAAAATCTATCCTGGTCAATGCATCGGTATTGTTAAGCAGGTGCGCTTTGACAGTCGGCGTAAATTCAAAAGAAGAATCTTCCATCTGTAAATGGATATACCCCGCGGTCTTTTTTACCGCTGCCTGCAGCAGATAATTCATCCGGCTGCGTTCATCAAGACGGCCGATCAGGGTGATCTTTTGACGTATCCCCGCAGCCAAACTGACCGCCAAAATCGTCAGGATCCCCAGCACCCACAAGGCGAAGATCAGCACCATGCCGCGATTCCTGCCTGTCCTCATATGCCTCCTCCGACGGGTATGATCATGAATCTGCGCATATGAAAGACTTGCCCTTCATCCAGGAATTGGACATCGATCATTATTCCCATAGGGACC